>NZ_JBEXHP010000037.1:7118-31589 GCF_040607895.1 Micromonospora sp. NPDC005220 | reverse complement strand
CCCGTCTTCATTTATGTTTTTCCCACCAGCTCGGCCGTGACTTCCAAATAACTTCATGATCAACGGGGAGCTAAGGGGGTGGGGATCCGGGGGGCCGGGGGCAGGTCCGGGGGGCCGGGGGCAGGTCCGGGGGGCGGCGGCAGGGTCTGGAGGTTACTGGGGGTTGTCTGGGTTGATGGCTCGCTTTGCCTGTTTGCGTTCTCGGCGGCGCTGGCGCTTGACGGCTTGGCGCTGGGGCTCCTGCCCGGCCAGGCCGGTGACCGTGCGGACCACCAGCACCGCGCCCCACGGACCGGCCACCCAAGCCGGCCAGAAGTAGAGCAGCTCCTGGCTGAGCAGCGACGTCACCGCCCAGATGGTCACCACGATGGCGATCACCCGCAGGTACGGGAACCACACCTCAGCCAGCCAGCGGGCGGTGACGCCCCGGGTGGGGACCTGGCCGAGCTGGTCACCCAGCGGGCTCACCGTCGGCACGGCGGTCGGGGCCAGGCCGGACCGCTGCGCTGGTGTCACTGGCGGCAGGTCGGTGAGCAGGGCCTCAAGGTCGGCGTACGTGCGTGCTGCGTAGGCCCGCTGCAACCGCTCGTCGTACTCGTGCAGATCCAGCCGACCCTCGTCGAGGGCGACCCGCAACCGGTCGGCCACCGCCGCACGGTCCGAGTCTGCGGCTCGCATCCCGTCGCGCCCGTCCATGCTGGCAAGCATGCCACCGTCGCACCAGCCTGCCCGACCCCACACCTCGGCTGATCATGAAGTTGTTGCCAGCCTCACCGGCGTGTCAGGGCAATAACTTCATGATCAACGGGGGTGGGCCGGGGGTGGGCCGGGATGGGCCGGGGCGGCCTGGGCCGGGGTGGGGTCAGGGGGTCTTTGAGGCGGCGGGTTGGCGGGCGGTGACCAGGTCGCCCAGGCGGGCCCGGCCGCCGTCGAACGCGGTGAGCACCCAGACCCCGTCCGGCAGCAGAGCCATCGAGTGCTCGACGTGCGCGGCCACCGAGCCGTCCCGGGTGACGACCGTCCACCCGTCGGCCAACTCGGCCGTGCGCGGGGACCCCATGGTGATCATCGGTTCGATGGCCAGCGCCATTCCGGGGACCAGTCGGGGACCCTTGCCCGGCCGACCGTGGTTGAGCACGTGCGGGTCCTGGTGCATCTCGGTGCCGATGCCGTGCCCGCCGTAGCCGTCGACGATGCCGTACCGGCCGCCCTTGCGGACAGCGGTCTCCACGGCGTGCGAGATGTCAGTGAGGCGGCCCTTGCCGCTGGCCGCGCCACGCGCGGCGGCGGCGATGCCAGCCCACATCGCGTCCTCGGCGACCTCGGCCATCTTCAGCAGCGCCGGGTCGACGTCGCCGACCCCGACCGTGATCGCGGAGTCGCCGTGCCACCCGTCCAGCACCGCGCCGCAGTCGATGGAGATCAGGTCGCCAGCCTGGAGCACCTGCTGCGGCGACGGGATGGCGTGCACGATCTGCTCGTTGACCGAGGAGCAGATCGACGCCGGAAAACCGTGGTAGCCCTTGAACGACGGGACGCCACCCGCCTCGCGGATGGTCGCCTCGGCGATGGCGTCCAGATCGGCGGTGCTCACGCCGGGGGCGACAGCCTCCCGCATCCGGCGCAGTGCCTCGGCCACCACCAGCCCGGCGGCCCGCATCTTCTCGATCTGGTCAGGGGTCTTCAGCTGGATGTCCAGCTGGGGACGACGCATGGAGCGGTTACCTTTCGTTGCCGAACAGCGGGGCACATGACGCGTACCCCGCTGTTCGCACTCTATCCGCCGTGGCCCGGCCGGACCTCAGCCGCCGTACGACCGCAACGCGTCGATGGCCCGGGTGGTGACGTCCTCCACCGGGCCGGTGGCGTCGATCCCGACCAGCTTGCCCTGAGCGCCGTAGTAGTCGACCAGGGGTGCGGTCTTCTCGCTGTACTCACGAAGCCGCGTGGCGATCGTCTCCGGCTTGTCGTCGTCGCGCTGGAACAGCTCGGCGCCGCACCGGTCACAGATGCCGGGGCGGGTGGTGGCGTCGAACTCGACGTGCCAGATCTTGCCGCAGCCCCGGCAGGTACGCCGGCCAGAGAGCCGCCGGATCACCTCGTCGTCGTCGACGACCAACTCCAGGACCAGATCCAGGGCGGTGCCCAGATCAGCGAGGAGCTTGTCCAGAGCGGCGGCCTGCGGAGTCGTCCGCGGGAAGCCGTCGAGCAGGAAACCCTCGCTGGCGTCGGGCTCGGCCAGCCGGTCCCGGACCATGTTGATGGTGACCTCGTCCGGAACCAGCTCGCCCGCGTCCATGTACCGCTTCGCCTCGACACCAAGTGGCGTGCCCTGGGTGACGTTCGACCGGAAGATGTCTCCGGTCGAGATCTTCGGCACCGAGAGGTGTGCGGCGATGAACTCGGCCTGTGTGCCCTTGCCCGCGCCCGGCGGGCCAACCAGAACGAGTCTCATCTACCGCAGGAACCCTTCGTAGTTCCGCTGCATGAGTTGGCTCTCGATCTGCTTAACGGTCTCCAGACCGACGCCGACCATGATGAGCACAGCGGTGCCGCCGAACGGGAAGTTCTGGTACTGCTGGTTGTCCAGCCAGATGAAGAAGAAGTTCGGCAGGATCGAGATGACGCCGAGGTAGATCGCGCCCGGCAGGGTGATCCGGCTGAGGATGAAGTCCAGGTAGTCGGCGGTCGGCTTGCCCGGGCGGATGCCCGGCACGAACCCGCCGTACTTCTTCATGTTGTCCGCGACCTCGGTCGGGTTGAACGTGATCGAGACGTAGAAGTACGTGAAGAAGATGATCAGCAGGAAGTAGACCGAGATGTAGATCGGGCTGCTCGGGTTGACCAGGTTGTTCTGGATCCACGACTGGGTCTTGCCCGGGTCGGTCTGGTCGAAGAACTGCAGCGCCAACTGCGGCAGGTAGAGCAGCGACGACCCGAAGATGACCGGGATCACACCCGCCTGGTTGACCTTGAGCGGGATGTAGGTCGAGGTGCCGCCGTACATCCGCCGGCCGATCATCCGCTTGGCGTACTGCACCGGGATCCGGCGCTGCGCCTGCTCGATGAAGGTGACGGCGGTGATGACCACCAGGACCAGCGCGATGACCAGGGCGAACATGTCCCAGCCCTTGCTGGTCTTGATCTGCCAGCCCTCGCCGGGCAGCCGCGCCGCGATCGAGGTGAAGATCAGGACGGACATGCCGTTGCCGACGCCGCGGTCGGTGATCAGCTCACCGAGCCACATGACCATGCCGGTGCCGGCGGTCATCGTCATCACCAGGATGGCCAGGGTCAGCCAGTCCGGGATGCCGGTGCCGGTCGGGATGATCGGGAACTGGTCGCAGCGGTTCTGGAACAGCTGGCCCGAGCGGGCCAGGGCCACGAACGCCGACGCCTGCAGCACACCGAGACCGAGGGTCAGGTAGCGGGTGTACTGGGTGATCTTCGCCTGACCGGCCTGGCCCTCCTTGCGGAGCTGCTCCAGGCGCGGGATCACGACGGTCAGCAGCTGCAGGATGATCGACGCGGTGATGTAGGGCATGATGCCCAGCGCGAAGACCGAGAGCTGGAGCAGCGCTCCGCCGGAGAAGAGGTTGAGAAGGTTCACCACCCCGGTGGTGTCACCCTGGATGGTGTCGAGGCACTTCTGCACGTTGCCGTACGAGACGCCCGGGCTGGGGAGCGTTGCACCCAGCCGGTAGACCGCGATGATGCCTACTGTGAACAGCAGCTTCTTGCGCAGGTCAGGCGTACGGAACGCACTGAGAAAGGCGGACAGCAACTTCTTCCTCCTGCGCGAGGCGGGCCGCCGGTGATCCCTGGCGGGTCGGGGTGGATCACGGGCGAGTGCCCGCAATCCATGGCTGGGATGGGACTCTAACAGCCTCACCCCGGTCCGGGCAGATGCGCCCGACTACATAAATCGATTCCGATATTACCGGGCGTTCATAGCCCCAGGCAGACCATGGCGCCCGCCAGTTGCTATCAACTGGACGGGCGCCATGGTCGTACGCCTTACAGCTCGGTGACGGAGCCACCGGCGGCGGCGATCTTCTCCTTGGCCGACGCACTGAACGCGTGCGCAGACACCTGGAGCGCCACACCGCCGAGATCCCCGGTGCCGAGGACCTTGACCGGGTGACCCTTGCGGACCGCGCCGGACTCAACCAGCTCCAGCGGGCCGACCTGACCACCGTTCGGGAACAGCTCAGCGAGTCGGTCCAGGTTGACCACCTGGAAGACCACCTTGAACTTGTTCTTGAAGCCCTTCATCTTCGGCAGGCGCATGTGGATGGGCATCTGCCCACCCTCGAACGCCGCCGAGATGTTCTTGCGGGCCTTGGAGCCCTTGGTACCGCGGCCAGCGGTCTTGCCCTTGGAACCCTCACCGCGACCCACACGGGTCTTCGCGGTCTTGGAACCGGGTGCCGGGCGCAGGTGATGCACCTTGATCGTCATTACTCGACCTCCTCGACCTTCACGAGGTGGCTCACAGTGAAGATCATGCCGCGGATCTCGGGCCGGTCCTCCTTGACCACCACGTCGTTGATCCGCTTGAGACCGAGCGAACGCAGCGACTCACGCTGGTTGTGCTTGGTCCCGATACCGGACCGGAGCTGGGTGACCTTCAGGCGTGCCATCAGCGCGCCACCCCCGCCCGCGACGCCAGCATGGCAGCCGGCGCGACGTCCTCCACCGGCAGACCACGACGCGCCGCGACCTGCTCGGGGGACTCAAGCCCCTTCAGGGCCGCCACGGTGGCGTGCACGATGTTGATCGGGTTCGACGAGCCGAGGCTCTTGGAGAGCACGTCGTGGATCCCGGCGCACTCCAGCACGGCACGCACCGGTCCACCGGCGATGACACCCGTACCGGCCGAGGCCGGCTTGAGCAGCACCACACCAGCGGCGTCCTCACCCGTCACCGGGTGCGGGATCGACTGACCGATCCGCGGAACCTTGAAGAAGTGCTTCTTGGCCTCCTCGACACCCTTGGCGATGGCCGCGGGCACCTCCTTGGCCTTTCCGTAGCCCACGCCGACCGTGCCGTCGCCGTCGCCCACGATCACCAGGGCGGTGAAGCTGAAGCGACGACCACCCTTCACGACCTTGGCGACGCGGTTGATCGCGACGACCCGCTCAAGGTGCGGGGTCTTCTCGACGGGCGCGTTTCCGCGGCCGCCCTCACGGCGGTTGTCGCGGCGACCACCCTCGTTGCCACCGGACCCGCCGCCACGGCGCTGTTGACCTGGCATCAGCAGCCTTCCTTCTCTCTCGTGACGGGGTTGTTAGAACTCGAGCCCGGCTTCGCGGGCGGCGTCGGCAAGCGCGGCGACTCGCCCCGCGTACCGGTTGCCACCGCGGTCGAAGACGACCTTGGAGACGCCGGCGGCCTTGGCCCGCTCGGCGAGCAGGGCGCCCACCTTGCCAGCCAGGGCGCTCTTGTCGCCCTCCGCACCGCGCAGCGAGGCGTCCAGGGTCGACGCCGACGCCAGGGTGTGACCCTTGGTGTCGTCGACGACCTGGGCGACCATGTGCCGCAGCGAGCGGGTGACGACCAGGCGCGGACGCTCGGCCGTACCGCTGACGTTCTTGCGGACGCGGAAGTGTCGACGCGCACGCCCAACGGCGCGCTTGGCGGCGACACCGCGGCGGCGCTTGAGCAGCGTGGCGCTCACTTCTTACCTGCCTTTCCAGCCTTGGCGTAGCTGGGGCGGATGACCTCGCCCATTACTTCTTACCTGCCTTACCGGCCTTGCGGCGGATGACCTCGCCCTGGTACTTGACGCCCTTGCCCTTGTAGGGCTCCGGCGGGCGGATCTTCCGGATGTTGGCGGCGACCTCACCGACCTGCTGCTTGTCGATGCCAGCCACGTGGAACAGGGTCGGCCGCTCCACCGTGAAGGTGATGCCCGCCGGGGCGGGGACGACCACCGGGTGCGAGAACCCGAGCGCGAACTCGAGGTCCGAACCCTTGGCGGTGACCCGGTAACCGGTGCCGGCGATCTCCAGGCTCTTGCGGTAGCCCTCGGTGACCCCGACGATCATGTTGGCAACCAGCGTACGGCTCAGGCCGTGGAGTTCCTTGGCCTTGCGCTCGTCGTTGGGCCGGTTGACGCTCAGCTGCCCATCCTCGGCCCGCTCGATCGTGATCGGCTCGGCGAGGGTGTGCTCAAGCTGGCCCTTGGGGCCCTTGACCTTGACGGTCTGCCCGTCGATCGTGATGTCGACGCCGGCTGGTACCGGGATCGACTTACGTCCAATTCGCGACATTTCTACCTGTCTCCCGTTACCAGACGAAGGCGAGGACTTCCCCGCCAACACTCCGCTTGCGGGCCTGCCGGTCGGTCAGCAGCCCCTGGGACGTCGAAATGATCGCCACGCCCAGCCCACCGAGCACCCGCGGGAGCCCGTCCGACTTGGCGTACACCCGGAGACCGGGCTTGGACACGCGCTTGATGCCGGCCAGGCTCCGCTCGCGGTTCTGGCCGTACTTCAGCTCGACGACCAGTCGCTTGCCGACGGCGCCCTCCTCGGGCTCCTCGACCGACCAGGTGGCGATGTAACCCTCTGCCTTCAAGACCTCGGCGATGTTCGCCTTGATCTTGGAGTAGGGCATCTTCACCTGATCGTGGTACGCCTGGTTGGCGTTACGCAGACGCGTGAGCATGTCTGCGATCGGGTCGGTCATCGTCATGGATTTCGTCAGCCTTTCTCGCCGGGGTTCCCGGAGCATCAGCTCCGGGCCTACGGCGAAGAGCAATACCTAATCGGTGCAGGAGTTCCCGGCCGACGGCCGGGACGCGGTCGCCCTTACCAGGAAGCCTTGGACACACCCGGCAGCTCACCGCGGTGGGCCATCTCCCGGATGCAGATCCGGCAGAGCCCGAACTTGCGGTAGACCGCCTTCGGACGCCCGCACCGCTGGCAGCGGGTGTACGCGCGAACCGAGAACTTCGGCTTCGCGGCCGCCTTGATGATCAGCGCCTTCTTGGCCATCTCAGTTCTCCTTGAACGGGAAGCCCAGGAGCTTGAGCAGCGCCCGGCCCTCGTCGTCAGTCGTGGCGGTGGTGACCACCGTGATGTCCATGCCCCGCTGGCGATCGATCCGGTCCTGGTCGATCTCGTGGAACACCGACTGCTCGGTCAGACCGAACGTGTAGTTGCCGTGCCCGTCCAGCTTGCGCCCGTCCAGGCCGCGGAAGTCGCGGATACGCGGCAGCGCGATGGAGAGCAGCCGGTCCATGAACTCCCACATCCGGTCGCCGCGAAGGGTGACCTTCGCGCCGATCGGCATGCCCTCGCGGAGCTTGAACTGCGCGATGGACTTGGTCGCCCGCCGCACCTGCGGCTTCTGGCCGGTGATCGTGGCGAGGTCGCGGACCGCACCGTCGATCAGCTTGGCGTCGCGAGCAGCCTCGCCGACACCCATGTTGACGACGATCTTGACCAGCCGCGGCACCTGCATGGGGTTGCCGTAGCTGCGCTGCTCACGCAACTGGGCCACGATCTCGTTGCGGTACCGCTCCTTGAGGCGCGGCAGGGTCTTTTCGGTAGCCGTGGTCATCACAGGTCCTTACCGGTGCTACGCGCGATGCGGACCTTCTGGCCGTTGTCGTCGATCCGGTAACCGACGCGGGTCGGCTTGCCGTCGGAGTCCAGGACCTGCACGTTCGAGACGTGGATCGGGGCCTCCTGAGTGACGATGCCGCCGGTCTTGGCGCCACGCTGGGTGGTGCTGATACGGGTGTGCTTCTTGACCCGGTTCACGCCCTCGACCAGGACCTTGTCCTGCCGCGGGTAGGCCTGAATGACCTTGCCCTTGGCGCCCTTGTCCTTGCCGGCGATGACGACGACCGTGTCGCCCTTCTTGACCTTCACGGTCACAACACCTCCGGCGCGAGGGAAATAATCTTCATGAACCGCTTGTCCCGCAGCTCGCGGCCCACCGGGCCGAAGATACGGGTTCCGCGCGGGTCCCCGCCGTCCTTGATGATGACGGCGGCGTTCTCGTCGAAGCGGATGTACGAGCCGTCCGGACGACGCCTCTCCTTGGCCGTGCGAACGACGACAGCCTTGACGACGTCGCCCTTCTTCACACCGGCACCCGGGATCGCGTCCTTGACCGTGGCAACGATGACGTCGCCGATGCTCGCGTAGCGCCGACCCGAGCCACCGAGAACCCGGATGCACAGGATCTCCCGAGCACCCGTGTTGTCGGCGACGCGCAGTCGCGACTCCTGCTGAATCACGTCTATCTCCTATGTCTGCCGGTTCTCCGGCCGCCGTAGCGGCCGGCCGGAGCCTGGCGGAACCTACGCCCGACGCAACGCCGGGCGAGATCGAGCCTTCGCTACTTGGCCTTTTCCTGGATCTCCACGATCCGCCAACGCTTCGTGGCGCTCAGCGGCCGGGTCTCCATGATCAGGACCCGGTCGCCGATGCCGGCGGCGTTCTGCTCGTCGTGCACCTTCAGCTTGCGGGTACGGCGCATGATCTTGCCGTACAGCGCGTGCCGAACCCGGTCCTCGACCTCGACCACGACGGTCTTGTCCATCTTGTCGCTGACCACCAGGCCCTCACGGACCTTACGGCGCGAGCGCGTGGCGTCAGTGGTGGTGTTCTCGGTCATGATGCAGTCACCTCAGTCGGCGCGGCCGAGAGCCCCAGCTCGCGCTCGCGCATGATCGTGTAGATCCGGGCGATCTCCCGACGGATGACCTGCAACCGCCGGTTGTTGTCCAGCTGCCCGGTTGCGGCCTGCACGCGGAGGTTGAACAGCTCCGCCTTGGCCTCCCGCAGCTTCGTGACCAGCTCCTCTTCGGAGAGCTCACGCAGCTCGGTCGCCTTAACGCCCGCTGCCATCAGGATTCACCCACTTCGCGCGTAACAATGCGGCACTTCATCGGGAGCTTGTGGATCGCGCGACGCATGGCCTCTCGCGCGGTCTGCTCGTTGGGGAAGGACATCTCGAAGAGAACCCGCCCCGGCTTGACGTTGGCGACCCACCACTCGGGCGAACCCTTACCGGAACCCATCCGGGTCTCGGCAGGCTTCTTGGTGAGGGCCTGGTCCGGGAAGATCGTGATCCAGACCTTGCCACCACGCTTGATGTGGCGAGTCATCGCGATACGTGCCGACTCGATCTGTCGGTTCGTCACGTACGCCGGCTCGAGAGCCTGGATCCCGAACTCGCCGAACACCACCCGGTTACCACCCTTGGACGCGCCACTGCGGTCCGGGTGGTGCGGCTTGCGGAAGCCCTTCGGGGGCTTGCGCGGCATCAGCATCTGTCAGCCCTCCTGCTGCGTTTCTGCCGGAGCAGCAGTGGCGGCGACAGCTGCGCTGTCCACCGGCTCGCCGCTCGGCGTCTCGGCCTGCTGCGCGATGGTGGTCGCAGCAGCCCGACCGGCCTCGGTGCCACCAGCCGTGGTGCCGGACGAACCCGACCGGCCACGGCGCGGACGCTCGGGACGGTCGCCGCGCTCACCACGACGCGGGCGGGACGGACCGGCCTCGGCCGGAGCCTCCCGGCCCGGGACGGCGTCGCCCTTGTAGATCCAGACCTTCACACCGATCCGACCGAACGTGGTACGGGCCTCGAAGAAGCCGTACTCGATGTTGGCCCGCAGCGTGTGCAGCGGAACCCGGCCCTCACGGTAGAACTCGGTCCGGCTCATCTCGGCGCCGCCGAGGCGACCCGAGACCTGAACCCGGATGCCCTTGCAGACCGGGTTCTTCATCGCCGACTGCATGGCCTTGCGCATCGCCCGACGGAAGCTGACCCGGCTGGACAGCTGCTCGGCCACGCCCTGCGCGACCAGCTGAGCGTCCGACTCGGGGTTCTTCACCTCGATGATGTTCAGCTGAACCTGCTTGCCGGTGAGCTTCTCAAGCTCGCCGCGGATCCGGTCGGCCTCCGCACCCTTACGGCCGATGACGATGCCCGGCCGGGCGGTGTGGATGTCGACCCGGACCCGGTCGCGGGTGCGCTCGATGTCGACCTTGGAAATCCCGGCACGCTCGAGGCCCTTGGACATCATCCGGCGGATCTTGACATCCTCGCCGATGTAGTCCTTGTAGAGCTTGTCCGCGAACCAGCGGGACTTCCAGTCGGTCGAGATGCCGAGCCGGAACCCAGTGGGGTGAACCTTCTGACCCATTACTCGGCGTCCTCCGTCTTGCTCTGCGCTTCGGCCGGTGCGGCCTCCGTGGCCGGGGCGGCCTTCTTCGCCGCGGCCTTCCTCGGCGCTGCCGGCGCGACCGCTTCGACCGCCACGGTGATGTGGCAGGTGCGCTTGCGGATCCGGTACGCCCGACCCTGCGCCCGCGGCTGGAACCGCTTCATCGTCGGGCCCTCGTCCACGAAGGCCTCGCTGACGAGCAGCGCGTCGGGGTCCAGCCGCTCGTTGTTCTCCGCGTTGGCGATCGCGCTAGCGAGCACCTTGTACACCTGCTCGCTCGCAGCCTGCGGCGCGAACTGCAGCACCGTGAGCGCCTCCTTCGCGGGCAGGCCGCGGACGAGGTTGACCACCCGGCGCGCCTTCATCGGCGAGATGCGCACGTGCCGCGCAACCGCCCGCGCGCCCGGAAGCACCGGAGCGTCGCCCTTTCCTGGCATCGCTGTAACCCCTTGTTCCCTCTATCCGTATGCCCGCGGCGTCAGCGCCGACGGCTCTTCCGGTCGTCCTTCTCGTGACCCTTGAACGTGCGGGTCAGCGCGAACTCGCCGAGCTTGTGCCCGACCATCGCCTCGGTCACGAACACCGGGACGTGCTTGCGTCCGTCATGCACGGCGATCGTGTGCCCCAGCATCTCCGGGATGATCGTCGAGCGCCGCGACCAGGTCTTGATCACGTTCTTGGAGCCCTTGTCGTTCTGAACTTCCACCTTCTTGAGCAGGTGGTCGTCGACGAACGGGCCCTTCTTCAGGCTGCGAGGCATGTCTTATCTCCCTCAGCCGCGCTTACGCGTGGCGTAGCGACGGCGGACGATCAGCCGGTCACTCGGCTGGCCCTTACGGCGGGTGCGGCCCTCGGGCTTACCCTGCGGGTTGACCGGGTGGCGACCACCGGAGGTCTTACCCTCACCACCACCGTGCGGGTGGTCGACCGGGTTCATGGCGACACCACGGACGGTCGGGCGCTTGCCCTTCCACCGCATCCGGCCGGCCTTACCCCAGTTGATGTTCGACTGGTCGGCGTTGCCGATCTCGCCGATGCTGGCGCGGCAGCGCACGTCCACCCGCCGGATCTCACCGGACGGCATACGCAGGGTCGCGTACGCGCCCTCGCGGCCGAGCAGCTGGATGCCGACGCCCGCGGAACGGGCCAGCTTGGCCCCGCCGCCCGGACGCAGCTCCACGTTGTGGATGGTGGTACCGACCGGGATGTTGCGCAGCGGCAGGTTGTTACCCGGCTTGATGTCGGCGCCCGGGCCGGACTCGACGCGGTCGCCCTGCTTCATGTCCTTCGGCGCGATGATGTACCGCTTCTCGCCGTCGGCGTAGTGCAGCAGCGCGATGCGCGCCGTGCGGTTCGGGTCGTACTCGATGTGAGCGACCTTCGCCGGCACGCCGTCCTTGTCGACCCGCTTGAAGTCGATCAGACGGTACTGGCGCTTGTGACCGCCACCGTGGTGCCGCGTGGTGATCCGGCCGTGGGCGTTACGCCCGCCCTTCTTCGGCAACGGAGCCAGCAGCGACTTCTCCGGCGTGGACCGGGTGATCTCGGCGAAGTCAGCGACACTCGAGCCACGTCGGCCCGGCGTCGTCGGCTTGTACTTACGGATAGCCATTGTCTACACCCCTCAGCTGACCGGGCCGCCGAAGGCCTCGATGCGGTCACCGTCAGCCAGCTTCACGATCGCCCGCTTGGTCGCCTTGCGCTGACCGAAGCCGGTCTTGGTGCGCTTGCGCTTACCCTGGCGGTTGAGCGTGTTGACCGTCAGGACGCGGACGTTGAAGATCTGCTGGATAGCGATCTTGATCTCGGTCTTGTTCGCGTCCGGGTGCACCAGGAAGGTGTACCAGTTCCGGTTCAGCTCGCTGTAGCTCTTCTCCGAGACGACCGGCGCCACAATGATGTCGCGCGGGTCGGCGATCGTGCTCACTTGCCACCCTCCTCGGTGGTCTCGGCGGGCACGCCCAGGAACTCGTCCAGGGCGTCCTTGGTGAAGACCACGTCGTCGGCCACGAGCACGTCGTACGTGTTCAGCTGGCCGGACTCGATCAGGTGCACCCGCGGCTCATTGCGCAGCGACACCCAGTTCAGCTCGTCGGTGCTGCTCAGCACGACCAGGACCCGACGGGCCTCGGTGAGCTTGGTCAGCGTGGCCAGGGCCGCCTTGGTCGACGGCTTCTCGCCCGAGACGAACGCCTCGACGACGTGCACCTGCCCGGCGCGGGCCCGGTCGGAGAGGGCACCGCGCAGAGCGGCGGCCTTCATCTTCTTCGGGGTCCGCTGGCTGTAGTCGCGCGGCACGGGACCGTGCACGACGCCACCGCCGGCGAACTGCGGCGCGCGGATCGAGCCCTGCCGGGCGCGACCGGTGCCCTTCTGCTTGTACGGCTTCTTGCCGCCACCGGCGACCTCGCCGCGGGTCTTGGCCTTGTGCGTGCCCTGTCGGGCCGCCGCGAGCTGGGCCACCACGACCTGGTGCATCAGCGCGACGTTGGCCTGCACGTCGAAGATGTCCGCCGGCAGCTCCACGGAGCCGCTGGTGGTGCCTTCGACGGTGCGCACGTCAACGGTGGTCACTTGGCCGCACCGCCCTTCTTCACCTTGCTCTTGGCCGCGGTACGGACCAGAACGAGCGCGCCCTTGGGACCAGGAATGGCACCCCGGACGAGCAGCAGGTTGTTCTCGGTGTCGACCGCCTGGACGGTGAGGTTCTGCACGGTGTACCGCACGCCACCCATACGGCCGGCCATCCGGGTGCCCTTGAAGACACGACCCGGAGTGGCGCAGGCGCCGATGGAGCCGGGCGAGCGGTGCTTGCGCTCGACGCCGTGCCCGGCGCCCAGACCGTGGAAGCCGTGCCGCTTCATCGGGCCGGCGTAGCCCTTGCCCTTGGTCTTGCCGGTGACGTCGATGGTGACGCCGGCCGGGAACTCCTCGACAGTGACTTCCTGGCCGAGCGAGTATTCCCCGGCGTCCGTGGTGCGCAGCTCGACGATGTGCCGGCGCGGCGCCACGTCCGCCTTGGCGTAGTGCCCGCTGATCGGCTTCTTGACCTTGCGCGGGTCGATGGTGCCGTACGCGAGCTGGACCGCGGAGTAACCGTCCTTCTCGGCGCTACGAACCTGGCTGATGACGCACGGGCCGGCCTCGACCACGGTCACGGGAACAACACGGTTGTTCTCCCAGACCTGGGTCATGCCGAGCTTGGCGCCCAGGATCCCCTTGACTTGCCTGTCCATTTGTCCGGTCCCTACAGCTTGATCTCGATGTCGACGCCAGCCGGCAGGTCGAGGCGCATGAGCGAGTCGACCGTCTTCGGGGTCGGGTCGATGATGTCGATCAGCCGCTTGTGCGTGCGCATCTCGAAGTGCTCGCGCGAGTCCTTGTACTTGTGCGGCGAGCGGATAACGCAGAAACGGTTGATCTCCGTGGGCAGCGGCACCGGGCCCGCGACCTGCGCCCCGGTGCGCGTCACCGTCTCGACGATCTTCCGAGCCGAGGAGTCGACGACCTCGTGGTCATAGGCCTTGAGCCGGATGCGGATCTTCTGTCCCGCCATGGTGGCTTCTGTTCCTTCTCTCGATGCCGCTGTGTTGCGGGCGCCTGTACCGGCTGGCACAGGCCCACTTCGCCGACCCCCGCGGTCGGGCGTGTCGCGCCCTCGGGCCGAGCTCCGCCCCGTGGTTCCGGAGTGGTGCTGACCGCGCGGTGGGTCAAGGCGCCGATCGCACTACCGCGACCTGAACGCCGTGCGAGGGTGGTTGGCGACTGGGCCGCCAACCACCCCACGCTCGACTGTCTCGCCACCCGGAGGTTCAGCGAAAGCCGAACACAGGCGACGAACTGTCGTTACGCAACCTGACTAGTATGCCGCACGACCGGCGGCGGGTCTAATCGGGGTTACCTAGTTCACTTGTTAATCTTGGTGACGAACCCGGCGCCGACGGTGCGGCCACCCTCGCGGATCGCGAACTTGAGGTTCTCCTCCATGGCGATGGGCTGGATCAGCTTCACCGACATCGAGGTGTTGTCACCCGGCATGACCATCTCGGTGCCCTCGGGGAGGGTGACGACACCGGTGACGTCAGTGGTCCGGAAGTAGAACTGCGGACGGTAGTTCTGGAAGAACGGGGTGTGCCGGCCGCCCTCCTCCTTGGAGAGGATGTAGACCGTCGCCTCGAACTCCGTGTGCGGGGTGTTCGAGCCCGGCTTCACGACGACCATGCCGCGCTCGACCTCGTCGCGCTTGGTGCCACGCAGCAGCAGGCCGACGTTCTCGCCTGCGCGAGCGTCGTCCAGGGTCTTCCGGAACATCTCGATCGCGGTGACCTTGGTCTTGAAGCTCTTCTCCTTGATACCGACGAGCTCAACATCCTCGTTCGGCAGGAGAACGCCGCGCTCCACGCGACCGGTGACGACGGTGCCACGACCGGTGATCGTGAAGACGTCCTCAACCGGCATCAGGAACGGCTTGTCAACCTCGCGCTCCGGCTGCGGGATCGAGGTGTCGACAGCGGTCATCAGGTCCAGCAGCTTGCCGGTCCACTCGGGGTCACCCTCGAGGGCCTTCAACGCCGAAACCCGAACGACCGGCAGGTCGTCACCCGGGTACTCCTGCGAGGAGAGCAGCTCACGGACCTCGAGCTCGACGAGCTCCAGGAGCTCCTCGTCATCGACCATGTCGCTCTTGTTGAGCGCCACGACGATGTACGGCACACCGACCTGACGGGCCAGCAGCACGTGCTCGCGGGTCTGCGGCATCGGGCCGTCGGTCGCCGCGACCACCAGGATCGCGCCGTCCATCTGCGCGGCACCGGTGATCATGTTCTTGATGTAGTCGGCGTGCCCAGGGCAGTCGACGTGCGCGTAGTGCCGCGACTCGGTCTGGTACTCGACGTGCGCGATCGAGATCGTGATGCCGCGGGCCTTCTCCTCCGGCGCCTTGTCGATCTCGTCGAACGGCGTGTAGGGGTTCAGGTCCGGGTACTGGTCGTGCAGGACCTTGGTGATGGCCGCCGTCAGCGTCGTCTTACCGTGGTCGATGTGACCAATGGTGCCGATGTTGACGTGCGGCTTAGTCCGCTCGAACTTAGCCTTCGCCACTGGTGTCCTCCTGTGGACTTCTTGGTTCGTACGCCCGGCGCGCCGGTCGGCGCTTAGGACTCTGTCGACAGCCTTTCCGGCCTGACGGCCGGAGAGCCTTTGTGGGTTCTGCGGCGATGAAGCCTACAGGCCCGGTCTCACGCGATCCGATCGTGGTGGCCGCAGGCGGGTGAACCCTCCCGCGACCAACCACGAATCACCTGCTCAGGGCGCTACTCGCCCGTTGCCTTGGCGATGATCTCCTTCGCGACGCTCTGCGGAACCTCGGCGTAGGAGTCGAACTGCATGCTGTAGCTAGCCCGGCCCTGGGTCTTCGACCGCAGGTCGCCGACGTAGCCGAACATCTCCGACAACGGCACCAGGGCCCGGACGATGCGGGCGCCGCTGCGCTCCTCCATCGCCTGGATGATGCCGCGGCGGGAGTTGAGGTCACCGATGACGTCACCCATGTTCTCCTCAGGAGTGGTGACTTCAACGGCCATCATCGGCTCGAGCAGTGCCGGATCGGCCTTGCGGGCCGCGTCCTTCATCACCATCGAGCCGGCGATCTTGAATGCCATTTCCGACGAGTCGACCTCGTGGTACTGGCCATCCAGCAGGGTCAGCTTCACGCCGACCAGCGGGAAGCCCGCCAGGATGCCGTACTGCAGCGCGTCCTGCGCACCGGCGTCCACCGAGGGGATGAACTCCCGGGGGATGCGGCCGCCGCTGACGGCGTTGGCGAACTCGTAGGTCGGCGAGTCGTTGTCCAGCGGAAGCGGCTCGACGCTCACGATCACGCGGGCGTACTGGCCGGAACCACCGGTCTGCTTCTTGTGGGTGTACTCGACCTTCTCCACCTTGCGGCGGATGGTCTCGCGGTACGCCACCTGCGGCTTGCCGACGTTGGCCTCGACGTTGAACTCGCGGCGCATCCGGTCGACCAGGATGTCCAGGTGCAGCTCACCCATGCCGGAGATGACCGTCTGACCGGTCTCCTCGTCCAGTTGGACGCGGAAGGTCGGGTCCTCCTCGGCCAGGCGCTGGATGGCGGTGCCCAGCTTCTCCTGGTCGGACTTGGTCTTCGGCTCGATCGCCACCGAGATGACCGGCTCCGGGAAGGTCATCGACTCCAGGATGACCGGGTTCGCCGGGTCGGAGAGCGTGTCGCCGGTGGTGGTCTGCTTGAGACCCTGCACGGCGATGATGTCGCCGGCCTGCGCCGACGGACGCTCTTCCCGCTTGTTGGCGTGCATCTGGTAGATCTTGCCGATGCGCTCCTTACGGTCCTTGGTGGAGTTGACCACCTGGGAACCGGAATCGAGCGTGCCGGAGTAGACCCGCACGTAGGTGAGCTTGCCCAGGTGCTTGTCCGTCTGGATCTTGAAGGCCAGACCGGAGAAGGGCTCCGAGTTGGACGGCTTACGCAGCAGCGGGGTCTCGCCGTCGGTGGCCGTACCCTCGATCGCCGGAACGTCCAGCGGCGACGGCAGGAAGTCGACCACGGCGTCGAGCATGGGCTGGACGCCCTTGTTCTTGAACGCCGAGCCGCAGAGCACCGGGTTGGCCTTGCCGGCGATGGTGGCACGCCGGATGGCGGCCTTGATCTCCTCGACGGAGACCTCTTCGCCTTCCAGGTACTTCTCCATCACCGAGTCGTCGACGTCGGCGAGGGTCTCCATCAGCTTCTCGCGCCACTCGGCAGCGGAGTCGGCCAGGTCGGCCGGGATCTCCTCAACCGCGTAGTCATCACCCTTCTGGGTCTCCCCGCGCCAGGTGAGGGCGCGCATGCCGATCAGGTCGACGACACCGATGTGGTCACCCTCGAGCCCGATCGGGATCTGGAGCACCAGCGGGGTGGCGTTCAGCCGGTCGATCATCATCTGCACGCAGCGGAAGAAGTCGGCGCCGGTCCGGTCGAGCTTGTTGACGAAGCACATACGCGGGACGTTGTACTTGTCGGCCTGCCGCCAGACGTTCTCCGTCTGCGGCTCCACGCCGGCGACACCGTCGTAAACCGCGACCGCACCATCCAGGACACGCAACGACCGCTCGACCTCGACCGTGAAGTCGACGTGGCCAGGCGTGTCGATGATCTGGATCGTGTGGCCCTTCCACTCACACTTGGTAGCAGCGGAGGTGATGGTGATACCACGCTCCTGCTCCTGCTCCATCCAGTCCATGACGGCGGCGCCCTCGTGGACCTCACCGATCTTGTACGTGATGCCGGTGTAGAAGAGGATTCGCTCGGTGGTCGTGGTCTTACCGGCATCGATGTGCGCCATGATGCCGATGTTGCGTACGTTGGCGAGCGCGTCTGCGGCGGCCACTTCAATCCCTACTTATCGTCGTCTCGACTCAACTGGTGGCGGTTCCGGCGCCCGGAGGCGCCGGAACCAGGGTGTTACCAGCGGTAGTGCGCGAAGGCCTTGTTCGACTCGGCCATCTTGTGCGTGTCCTCGCGCCGCTTGACGGCGGCACCGAGGCCGTTGCTCGCGTCCAGCAGCTCGTTCATCAGCCGCTCGACCATGGTCTTCTCGCGCCGGGCGCGGGAGTACGTGACCAGCCAGCGCAGGCCCAGGGTGGTCGCCCGGGTCGGGCGGACCTCGACCGGAACCTGGTAGGTGGCGCCACCGACCCGACGGCTACGCACCTCGAGGGTCGGCTTGACGTTGTCCATCGCCCGCTTGAGGGTGACGACCGGGTCGGTGCCGGACTTCTCGCGGCAGCCCTCAAGGGCCGCGTACACGATGGATTCGGCGAGCTGACGCTTGCCGCGGAGCAGGATCTTGTTCACCAGCTGGGTGACCAGCGGCGAGTTGTACACCGGGTCAGCGACCAGTGGCCGCCGCGGAGCGGGTCCCTTACGCGGCATGTCAGCTCTTCTCCTTCTTCGCGCCGTAACGGCTGCGCGCCTGCTTGCGGTTGCGGACGCCCTGGGTGTCCAGCGAGCCGCGAACGATCTTGTAACGCACGCCGGGGAGGTCCTTCACCCGGCCACCGCGAACGAGCACGATCGAGTGCTCCTGCAGGTTGTGACCGACGCCGGGGATGTAGGCGGTCACCTCGATCTGGCTGCTGAGCTTCACGCGAGCGACCTTGCGCAGCGCCGAGTTCGGCTTCTTCGGGGTGGTGGTGTACACGCGGGTGCACACGCCGCGCCGCTGAGGGGAACCCTTCAGCGCCGGGGTCTTGGTCTTGGTCGTCTTCGCCTGGCGGCCCTTTCGGACCAGCTGCTGGATCGTGGGCACCGGGTTTCTCCGCTCCCTTCGGCCGCATTCGCGACCGCGCCGTCTGCTCGTTAGCCGGCCTGATGACCGGCTCTCCTACATTCCGACCAGGGTCACCTTGCGGAGACCCCGGCACCCGCGGTCGGGCGTGTCGCCCTCGTCACGGCCCCGTTGCGACGCTCTCGCGTGCATACCGGGTTTTGTCACCGGCACGCGGGTCGCCCCGCCCCGGATCTTTAAGCTTGTCGTGCCGCCGTCCGTAAGCCGGAAACAGCGCACGCACGAGTTGCCCGGGCATGCCCGGGCACAAGGGGAAAGAGTACCTACCACAACCGCCCAGGTCAAAACGGAATGGCCCGGCGACTGTCTCACACCCGCCGGCCGGATCTCGTCCTGCCCCGTCGCCCGCGATGGGCACCTACGAATACAAGTGTACCGGCTTCCCCGCAGAAGCACCCATCGCCCCCGGCGGGACCGGAAGCCCTCCGCGGGAAAACCCCGTCAGGTGCCGGATCTCTCGGTGATCACCCTCACGTCAGCGCGAGGAGCAGGGCCAGACCCAGGCCCAGCAGGCTGAGCAGTGCCCCCACCGCGCCGCAGCTGATCCCGGCCATCGCCAGCCCGCTGCCGGTGAACTGGACCGCGGGTGGCGCGGTCGGCCGCCGGATCTGCCGCCGGCCGAGCAGCCCGATGACGACCGCCGCTCCGCCGGCCAGCACACCCAGCGCGGCGAACGCGCCGGAGGCCCAGGCCCCGCCGTCGTTCTTGAAGGCGACTCCGAAGCAGATCACCAGCAGCGAGACCAGGACCGACGCGATCCCCGCCACCAGCGCCCCGATGGCCAGCCCGGAGGTGACCGGCGCCACGTCCAGGTGCACGACGCCGAACGGCGTACCCGCGACCGCCTCCACCCGCTTCGGCGGCCGACGCTGGTCGTCACTGGGCGGCGGGACCGAACGCCCCGGCGTACCACCCCACCCGGGCCCGTACCCCGGCGGACCCCAGCCAGGCGGCGCCCCCGGCCCGGACGGCGGCGGACCCCACCCGGGCGGCGGACCCCACCCCGCCGGCGCACCCGGCCCGGACGGCGGCGGACCCCAGCCGTACGGCACTCCCGAACCAGCGGCCTGCGGGCCCCAGCCGGGCGGCATACCGGGCCCGGACGACGGTGGGCCCCAGCCCTGCGGCGTCGAGGTCGGCGCGCTGGAGACCGGGTACGGCTGGCCGGAGCCGGGTGCCGTGCCCGGGCCGGTCGGACCCCAGCCGGGAGGCGGCGGCGGACCCGGGGTCGACACCGGTGGCTGCGGCTCGCCGTCTGGGCCCGGCCGCGCCCAGTCACTCGGCCCCGCGGGAGGAGCCGGCGGGTCGGCAGAGTCGGCCGGATCCTCCGCAGGGGGCCGCGCCGGTTCCGTCACGAGGTCCTCCTGTCGAAAGGCCGCCACCGCCACACGGCGGACATCGGCCAGGCTACCGCCGGGAGCGCCGCCGCCCGCGCCGGGCGCGGCCACCGGCGACTCAGTCCATGTTCGCCGGGTAGTCGTGGCCGAACGGGGCGCCGGCCAACCGGACCACCCCGATGACCACCGCGGCCACCACGCTGACCGCGACCAGCACCAGGCCGGTCCAGGCCATCCACTCCCCCCGTCGCAGCCAGACGCTGCCGGTCAGGAAACCCCCCGAGGCGTACGCATCGCGGCGCGCCTGCCGGGCCAGTTGCAGGGCCACCGTGGCCGGCACCACGCCACCGATGAACAGCCCGGTCAGCATGCCGAGCAGGCCCAGCGCGAAGACCGCCCGCGCCTTCGTGGCGCGGGCCGGGTCCGGGTCCAGCGGGTGGCGCACGCCCTGCTGGGCGACGAACACCTGCCCGGGTGCGGTCGTCATACCCCCATCATGCCGAACCCGGCCCGGGGGTGGGTGGGCACGGACACGACGAGGCCCCCGGCTTTCACCGGGGGCCTCGTCGTGTGACTGGTGCTTAGCGGTACGACCCGAAGTCGAAGTCGTCCAGCGGCACTGCCTGCCCGCTGGCCGGCCCGAACCCGTAGTCGGTCTCCGGGTAACCGGTCATCGAGTAGACCTTGGCCTTGGCCTCCTCGGTCGGCTCGACCCGGACGTTGCGGTACTTGCTGATGCCGGTACCGGCCGGGATGAGCTTTCCGATGATCACGTTCTCCTTGAGGCCGACCAGCGAGTCGCTGCGCGAGTTGATCGCAGCGTCGGTCAGCACCCGGGTGGTCTCCTGGAAGGAGGCCGCCGAGAGCCAGGAGTCGGTGGCCAGCGAGGCCTTGGTGATACCCATCAGCACCGGACGACCAGCGGCGGGCTCGCCGCCCTCCGAGACGAGCCGGCGGTTCTCCGACTCGAACAGCGCCCGGTCGACGAGCACACCCGGCAGGAACTCGGTCGAGCCGGAGTCGATGACCGTCACCCGCTTGAGCATCTGGCGGATGATGATCTCGATGTGCTTGTCGTGGATGAGCACACCCTGCGAGCGGTAGACCTCCTGGACCTCACTGGTCAGGTGGACCTGGACCGCCCGCGGACCCATGATCCGCAGCAGCTCGTGCGGGTCGATGGTGCCCTCGGTCAGCTTCTCGCCGACCGCGACGTGGCCGCCGTCGTGGGTCCGGAGCTTGACCCGCTTCGAGATCTTGTCGTAGACGATCTCTTCGCTGCCGTCGTCCGGCACCACAATGATCTTGCGCGAGCGCTCGCCGTCCTCGATCCGGATCCGACCGGGGGTGTCGGCGATGGGCGCCTTACCCTTCGGGACCCGAGCCTCGAAGATTTCCTGGACACGCGGCAGACCCTGGGTGATGTCCTCACCCGCGACACCACCGGTGTGGAAGGTACGCATCGTCAGCTGCGTACCGGGCTCACCGATGGACTGGGCGGCGATGATGCCGACCGCCTCGCCGATGTCGACCGACTTACCGGTCGGCAGCGACCGGCCGTAGCAGGCCGCGCAGACGCCCAGCTTCGACTCGCAGGTGAGCACGCTGCGCACCCGGACGGTCTCCACACCAGCGGCGACGATCTTGTCGACCCCGATGGAGTTGATGTCCTGCCCGCGCTCGGCGACCACGGTGCCGTCCGGCCCCTTGATGTCGTCGGCGAGGGTCCGGGCGTGCACGCTGGTCTCGGCGTGGGTGTGGACGACGAGCTTGCCGTCCAGCTTTTCGCCGATCTGCATCGGGATCGCCCGGTCGGTGCCGCAGTCCTCTTCGCGGATGATGACGTCCTGCGAGACGTCCACCAGACGACGGGTCAGGTAACCCGAGTCGGCGGTCCGCAGCGCGGTGTCGGCGAGACCCTTACGGGCACCGTGCGTGGAGATGAAGTACTCCAGCACGGACAGACCCTCCCGGTAGCTGGCCTTGATCGGCCGCGGGATGATCTCGCCCTTGGGGTTGGCCACCAGACCACGGATCGCCGCGATCTGCCGGAGCTGGAGCAGGTTACCGCGAGCACCCGAGTGGATCATCTTCCACAGTGGGTTCTCCTGCGGCAGCGCGGTGTCCATCTCCTTGGCGACCTCGTTGGTCGCCTTGGTCCAGATCTCGATGAGCTCGCCGCGACGCTCCTCGGCGGTCATCAGACCACGCTGGTACTGCTTGTCGATCTGGTCGGCGTCCTTCTCGTACTTCGCCAGGATCTCCGCCTTGCGCGGCGGAGCGATGACGTCCTCCATGCCGATCGTCACGCCGGACCAGGTGGCCCAGTGGAAACCGGCCTCCTTGAGCCCGTCCAGGGTGGCGGCCAGCGCCACCTTGGGGAAGCGCTCGGCGAGGTCGTTGACGATCGCGGAGAGCTGACCCTTGCGGATCTCGTAGTTCACGAAGCGGTAGCCCTGCGGCAGCGTCTCGTTGAACAGCACCCGACCCAGGGTGGTCTCCACGGTCAGCGGGTCACCCTCGACCCAGCCCTCCGGGGCGGTCCACGCATCGGCACCAGCGCCGTTGTCGACCCCGACCACGCCACGCAGACGGATCTTCACCGGCGCCTGCAGGTGCAGCTCGCCGTTGTCGAAGGCCATCCGCGCCTCG
This sequence comes from Micromonospora sp. NPDC005220, assembly GCF_040607895.1. NCBI lineage: Bacteria > Bacillati > Actinomycetota > Actinomycetes > Micromonosporales > Micromonosporaceae > Micromonospora > Micromonospora sp. NPDC005220. Next base: position 9,045 of record NZ_JBEXHP010000037.1, on the reverse strand, counting down.
GCGTCGGAGCTGAACGCCCGACCCTCGCCCTTCTCACCGGCGGTGAGGTGGGTGAGGTGGTACAGACCGATGACCATGTCCTGGGTAGGCATGGTGACCGGCTTACCGTCGGCCGGCTTGAGGATGTTGTTCGACGACAGCATCAGGATCCGCGCCTCGGCCTGAGCCTCGGCGGACAGCGGCACGTGCACCGCCATCTGGTCACCGTCGAAGTCGGCGTTGAACGCGGTGCAGACCAGCGGGTGGATCTGGATCGCCTTGCCCTCGACCAGCTGCGGCTCGAAGGCCTGGATGCCCAGGCGGTGCAGGGTCGGTGCCCGGTTGAGCAGCACCGGGTGCTCGCCGATGACCTCTTCCAGCACGTCCCACACGACCGGGCGCTGACGCTCGACCATCCGCTTGGCGGACTTGATGTTCTGTGCGTGGTTGAGGTCGACCAGCCGCTTCATCACGAACGGCTTGAACAGCTCCAGCGCCATCTGCTTGGGCAGACCGCACTGGTGCAGCTTGAGCTTCGGGCCGACCACGATGACCGAACGGCCGGAGTAGTCGACGCGCTTGCCCAGCAGGTTCTGGCGGAACCGGCCCTGCTTGCCCTTGAGCATGTCGGACAGCGACTTGAGCGGGCGGTTACCCGGACCGGTGACCGGCCGGCCGCGACGGCCGTTGTCGAACAGCGCGTCGACGGCCTCCTGGAGCATCCGCTTCTCGTTGTTGACGATGATCTCGGGCGCGCCGAGGTCGATCAGCCGCTTGAGGCGGTTGTTCCGGTTGATCACGCGGCGGTACAGGTCGTTCAGGTCCGAGGTCGCGAAGCGGCCACCGTCGAGCTGCACCATCGGGCGCAGGTCCGGCGGGATGACCGGGACGCAGTCCAGCACCATGCCGAGCGGCGAGTTGCGGGTGTTCAGGAACGCCGCGACGACCTTGAGTCGCTTGAGCGCCCGGATCTTCCGCTGGCCCTTGCCGGACCGGATGGTCTCCCGCAGGCTCTCGGCCTCGGCGTCGAGGTCCATGTTCTGGACCAGCGCCTTGATCGCCTCGGCGCCCATCGAACCGGTGAAGTACTCACCGAACCGGTCACGCAGCTCGCGGTAGAGCAGCTCGTCGGTGACCAGCTGCTTCGGCTCCAGCTTGCGGAAGGTGTCCAGCACCTCGTCCAGGCGGTCGATCTCGCGCTGGGCCCGGTCGCGGATCTGGCGCATCTCGCGCTCTCCGCCCTCCTTGACCTTGCGCCGGACGTCCGCCTTGGCACCCTCGGCCTCCAGCTCGGCCAGGTCGGCCTCGAGCTTGGCGGCCCGCTTCTCGATCTCCGAGTCGCGGCTGTTCTCGGACTGCCGCTTCTCGGCCAGGATCTCGTTCTCGATCGTCGAGAGGTCACGGTGACGCGACTCCGCGTCCACGCTCGTCACGACGTACGAGGCGAAGTAGATGATCTTCTCGAGGTCCTTGGGAGCGAGGTCCAGCAGGTAGCCCAGCCGGCTCGGAACGCCCTTGAAGTACCAGATGTGGGTCACCGGAGCAGCGAGCTCGATGTGCCCCATCCGCTCACGGCGGACCTTGGAGCGAGTCACCTCGACGCCGCAGCGCTCACAGATGATGCCCTTGAACCGGACGCGCTTGTACTTACCGCAGTAGCACTCCCAGTCCCGCTGCGGACCGAAGATCTTCTCGCAGAAGAGCCCGTCCTTTTCCGGCTTCAGGGTGCGGTAGTTGATCGTCTCAGGCTTCTTGACCTCGCCGTGCGACCACTGACGGATGTCGTCGGCGGTGGCGAGACCAATGCGCAGCTCGTCGAAGAAGTTGACGTCGAGCACTATGTCCCCTATGTCGTCGTCTGTACTGCTAATTCTCGGGTGGGGTCGGGGGGCGGGGCGGCCGGCCCCCCCCCCCCACCCCCCCACCAATAGAACCGAGGCCGGGCCCC
>NZ_JBEXHP010000037.1:0-7108 GCF_040607895.1 Micromonospora sp. NPDC005220 | reverse complement strand
CCATTGCCCCCTCTTTGTTCTGCTATCTAGTTCTTGGGGGGGGGGGGGGGGGGGGCCGCCCCCCCCCCCCCCCCGACCACTCACCTCAGACCTCTTCGACCGAGCTCGGCTCGCGCCGGGACAGGTCGATGCCCAGCTCCTCAGCGGCCCGGAACACCTCGTCGTCGGTCTCGCGCATTTCCAGGGCCACACCGTCGCTGGAGAGCACCTCAACGTTGAGGCACAGCGACTGCAGCTCCTTGAGCAGCACCTTGAACGACTCCGGGATGCCCGGTTCCGGGATGTTCTCGCCCTTGACGATGGCCTCGTAGACCTTCACCCGGCCGAGCACGTCGTCGGACTTGATCGTGAGCAGCTCCTGCAGGGCGTAGGCAGCGCCGTACGCCTGCATCGCCCAGCACTCCATCTCACCGAAACGCTGACCACCGAACTGCGCCTTACCACCCAGCGGCTGCTGCGTGATCATCGAGTACGGGCCGGTCGACCGAGCGTGGATCTTGTCGTCGACCAGGTGGTTGAGCTTCAGGATGTAGACGTAGCCGACCGCGATCGGGTCGGGCAGCGGCTCGCCGGAACGACCGTCGAACAGCTGCGCCTTGCCGGTACGCCCGATCAGCTGCTTGCCGTCCCGGTTGGGCAGGGTCGACTCGAGCAGGCCGGAGATCTCCTCCTCGCGGGCACCGTCGAAGACCGGGGTGGCCACGTTCGTGTCCCCCTCGGACTCGTGCGCGTCGATGGAGCGCAGCTGGCGCTTCCAGTCGGCGTCGTCACCCTCGACCTTCCAACCGGTCTTGGCGACCCAACCGAGGTGGGTCTCCAGCACCTGGCCGATGTTCATCCGGCTCGGCACACCGAGCGGGTTGAGCACGATGTCGACCGGGGTGCCGTCCTCCAGGAACGGCATGTCCTCGATCGGCAGGATCTTCGAGATGACGCCCTTGTTGCCGTGCCGGCCGGCGAGCTTGTCGCCGTCCTGGATCTTGCGCTTCTGGGCGACGTAGACCCGGACCAGCTCGTTGACGCCCGGCGGCAACTCGTCGCCGTCCTCGCGGGAGAACGTGCGCACACCGATGACCGTGCCGGTCTCGCCGTGCGGCACCTTCAGCGAGGTGTCCCGAACCTCACGCGCCTTCTCACCGAAGATCGCGCGGAGCAGCCGCTCCTCCGGGGTCAGCTCGGTCTCGCCCTTGGGCGTGACCTTGCCGACCAGGATGTCACCGGGGACGACCTCGGCACCGATCCGGATGATGCCGCGCTCGTCGAGGTCGGCGAGCATTTCCTCGCTGACGTTCGGGATGTCGCGGGTGATCTCCTCCGGACCGAGCTTGGTGTCCCGGGCGTCGACCTCGTGCTCCTCGATGTGGATCGAGGTGAGCACGTCCTGCTGCACGAGGCGCTGCGACAGGATGATCGCGTCCTCGTAGTTGTGGCCCTCCCAGCACATGAACGCCACCAGCAGGTTGCGTCCGAGTGCCATCTCGCCCTCGTCGGTGCACGGACCGTCGGCGATGACCTGACCGGCCTCGACGCGGTCGCCCTCGAAGACGACCGGCTTCTGGTTGACGCAGGAGCCGGCGTTGGAGCGGCGGAACTTGTGCAGCAGGTACGTCCGGCGGTGGCCGTCATCCTGGTGGATGGTGACGTAGTCGGCGCAGAGATCCTCGATCACACCGCCGACCTCGGCGACCACCACGTCGCCGGCGTCGACCGCGGCCCGGTACTCCATGCCCGTACCCACGAGCGGCGCCTCGGCCTTGACCAGCGGCACCGCCTGGCGCTGCATGTTCGCGCCCATCAGTGCCCGGTTGGCGTCGTCGTGCTCGAGGAACGGGATCATGGCGGTCGCGACCGAGGTCATCTGCCGGGGCGAGACGTCCATGTAGTCGACGGCACCGGGGAGAACGTCCTCGGTCTCGCCGCCCTTACGACGGCAGAGCACCCGCTCCTCGGCGAACGTGCCGTCAGCCTTCAGGCGCGCGTTGGCCTGGGCCTTGACGAACCGGTCCTCCTCGTCCGCGGTCAGGTAGTCGATCTGGTCGGTGACCCGACCCTCGACGACCTTCCGGTACGGCGTCTCGATGAAGCCGAACGGGTTGACCCGGGCGAAGGTGGACAGCGCGCCGATCAGGCCGATGTTCGGGCCTTCCGGCGTCTCGATCGGGCACATCCGGCCGTAGTGGGACGGGTGCACGTCGCGGACCTCGAAGCCGGCCCGCTCCCGGGACAGACCACCCGGGCCGAGCGCGCTCAGCCGACGCCGGTGGGTCAGGCCCGCCAGCGGGTTGGTCTGGTCCATGAACTGGGACAGCTGGGACGTCCCGAAGAACTCCTTGATCGCCGCCACCACCGGGCGGATGTTGATCAGGGTCTGCGGGGTGATCGCCTCGACGTCCTGCGTGGTCATCCGCTCGCGGACGACCCGCTCCATCCGGGACAGGCCGACCCGAACCTGGTTCTGGATCAGCTCGCCCACGGTACGGAGGCGCCGGTTGCCGAAGTGGTCGATGTCGTCGGCCTCGTAGCCGTCCTCACCGGCGTGCAGCCGGCACAGGTACTCCACGGTGGCGACGATGTCGTCCTCGGTCAGCGTGCCGGTGGTGATCGGCACGCCGACTTCGAGCTTCTTGTTGAACTTGTAGCGCCCGACCTTGGCGACGTCGTACCTCTTCGGGTTGAAGAAGAGGTTGTCGAGCAGGGTCTGGGCGTTCTCGCGCGTCGGCGGCTCGCCAGGGCGCAGCTTGCGGTAGATGTCGAGCAGAGCCTCGTCGGCGCCGGCGATGTGGTCCTTCTCGAGCGTGGTCATCATCAGCTCGGACCAGCCGAACCGCTCACGGATCCGCTCGGCCGACCATCCGATGGCCTTGAGCAGGACGGTGACGGCCTGCCGACGCTTGCGGTCGATGCGCACACCGACCGTGTCGCGCTTATCGATGTCGAACTCCAGCCAGGCACCCCGACTCGGGATGACCTTGACGCTGGAGAGGTCGCGGTCGGAGGTCTTGTCCGGCTCCTTGGAGAAGTACACGCCCGGAGACCGGACGAGCTGGCTGACCACGACGCGCTCGGTGCCGTTGATGACGAAGGTGCCCTTGGGCGTCATCATCGGGAAGTCACCCATGAACACCGTCTGGCTCTTGATCTCGCCAGTGGTGTTGTTGGTGAACTCCGCGGTCACGAAGAGCGGAGCGCAGTAGGTCAGGTCCTTCTCCTTGCACTCCTCGATCGAGGCCTTGACCTCGTCGAAGCGCGGCGCCGAGAAGGAAAGTGACATGGTGCCGGAGAAGTCCTCAATGGGACTGATTTCTTCAAGGATCTCCGCGAGACCCGAGCGTGCGTGCGGGTCGTCCGCCGACCGGCCCTGCCAAGCCTCGTTGCCGACGAGCCAGTCGAAGGACTCGTTCTGGATGGCAAGGAGGTTGGGGACCTCGAGGTGTTCGGTGATCCTGCCGAATGAAACTCGGCGGGGAGCGAATGCGCTCGACGTACGACTGGTCTTCGCAGGGCGGGAAGCTGCCAAGATGCGTCCTTCCGAGGACCGGTGCTGCAGAACGGCTGGTACGCGTGCACTCCAATGACCCCACCAGAAATATCCGTAAACGGACATTTCCGAGCAGGGGTCAAGTCGGAAGGCAGCGCAAACTAGCAGTGTAGCCGAGAGGCTAACCGCTGTCCAGCCCACCCCGCAGGTTGTTTGCGGAGCGCGCCTCGGCCCCCGTCAACCGGGGTCTGCCGGGCCGCTCAGAACGCAACTCCCCACTGGGCCGCTCGGGTTACCGCGGCCGATGGTGCCGCCGCTGTCATACCCACGTCGTGGCCGTCGCAAGCGCGGTGTCTTGCTGGTGTCAGGGTGCCTGGCAGGCCGGGGCCGCGTCAAGGGCCGGTATCCGGGTCGTCGGTTCTTTCCCACCTGAGGGCGATCCGGTCACTCGTGCGGGTGGTCCCGGGCTGGGCCACCACTGCCCAGCTCAGGACGGTTGTCGACCGGTCCACGAAACACGGCGGGCGGCGATCCGTGTCGGATCACCGCCCGCCGCGACGCGACCGTGTCCCGGCTCACCGAGCCGGGTACGCGCAGGTGGAGCTCAGGTCACTTGAGGGTGACCTTGGCGCCCTCACCCTCGAGCTTGGCCTTCGCCTTGTCGGCGGTCTCCTTGTTGACCTTCTCCAGGATGGCCTTCGGCGCGGACTCGACCGCGTCCTTGGCCTCCTTGAGGCCCAGGCCGGTCAGCTCACGCACGACCTTGATGACCTGGATCTTCTTGCCGCCGTCAGCCTCGAGGATGACGTCGAACTCGTCCTGCTCCGGCTCGGCCTCGGCAGCAGCGCCGCCGCCACCGCCACCCTGGGCGACCGCAACCGGAGCGGCAGCGGTGACCTCGAAGGTCGTCTCGAACTGCTTCACGAACTCAGAGAGCTCGATCAGCGTCATCTCCTTGAACGCGTCGAGCAGCTCGTCGGTGCTGAGCTTCGCCATATCTGGCGTCCTTTCCTGATTCTGTTAAGTAAGAACTGGTGCGCCGTGGGGGCCTCAGGCCGCCTCGGCGCCCTCCTTCTCGCGCTTGTCCTGCAGTGCAGCCGCCAGACGGGCGGTCTTCGACAGCGGGGCCTGGAACAGGGCCGCGGCCTTGCTCAGGTTGCCCTTCATCGCGCCGGCCAGCTTGGCCAGCAGCACCTCGCGGGACTCCAGGTCGGCGAGCTTCGTGACCTCGGCCGCAGAAATGGCCCTGCCCTCGAAGACGCCGCCCTTGATGACGAGCTTCGGGTTGGCCTTCGCGAAGTCGCGAAGCCCCTTCGCCGCCTCGACGACGTCGCCCGAAACGAAAGTCAGCGCGGTAGGACCGGTGAACAGCTCGTCGAGGCCGGTGATGCCCGCGTCCGTCGCAGCACGCTTGGCCAGCGTGTTCTTCGCGACCGTGTAGCTGGTATCGGCGCCGAGCGAGCGCCGAAGCTGGGTGAGCTGGGAAACCGTCAGACCGCGGTACTCGGTCAGCACGGTGGCGCCCGAGCTACGGAAGCTCTCGGTCAGCTCAGCGACGGCCGTGGCCTTGTCGGCCCGGATCGGCTTGTCCGCCATGTCCCTCCTCTCTCGTTACTCGAGGCTGGTCCCCATCTCGGCCGAAGCCGGAACGGGGGCGGAGGCAGCGCGACAACGAAAAAGCCCCGGCGCAGGGCGCACGGGGCGAGGGCCGGCGGATCATCATGGTCGGCGGACCACGTTCACTGCCGAGTTACGCTTGCCGCCCTACGCGGGTCGCCCGTTGTCGCGGGACCTTCGACCGTGCCGAAGCACGGTGACCAGCGGTCTCTGGGTGGTTCCTCATCCATGAGAACACGGATGACGTTTGAAGAGTACGCGCCCTGGTCACCAGCACCAAATCGCGCCCTGTGAGCCGCGCCACCGGCTCTGGTCAGCCCTCGGCCCGGCGCCGCCACAGGTAGCCGCCGACGACCGCGGCGCTCCAGGCCAGCGCCCACCCGCTCAGCCCCAGCAGGGTCAACGCGGCGGCCTCACCGCCGGTGGTCCGGGCGGCCGCCATGATCGGCGGTGCCAGCCAGGGGGCCACCGAGCCGGTCAGGCCGAACACCACAGCGCCGACCCCGCCGAGGGCCAGCACCGCGACGCCGTACCCGGCGCCACCCACCGACGCCCGGCTGGCCAGCGCCCCCAGCGCAACCGCGGCGGGTACGACCAGCAGGTGCGCCCACACGCCCAGCGCCAGCCCGACCGGAATCGACCGGTCTCCCGGGTCGATCGGACCGGACACCCCGCCGACCAGCCACGGAAAGAGCAGCGCGACGGCCACCGTCACCAGCGCCGCCACTCCGGCGGCGAGCAGCCCGGCCGACCGCTCCCGGGCCACCCCGACCGTCACCTGCGCCAGCCGACGCTGCACATCCGGCTCGACGTCCAACAAGATCTTGGTCTGCCAGGCGAGCACCGGGAAGAGCACCACCGCGGAGACGCCGTACGCCTCCGCCGGCTGGGCGCGGCCACCGCCGTAGAGGGTGCCGAGCGTGATCAGGCCGGCCAGCAACGGCGCCAGCGCCCGGCCGGTTCGCAGAAAACCGGCCAGCCGCATCCGGACCAGGGCAATCATCGGGCCTCCCCCGCGGCCGGCTCGATCACCGCGTCGGCGGCCTCCGGCTGCTCCGCTGCCAGCTCCCCGGCCACCCCGAGCGCCGGCTCGGCGGGTCGGGCAGCGCCGGCATCCCGAAACGGCTCGGCGGGTCGGGCCTGGGGTGCGGCGGTGGCGGCGTCGGAGCGTACCCGAAGCACCTGGTGGCCCTCGGCGCGCAAGCGGGCGACGGTGCCGGCGACCCGCGCGGCCGGCACCGCGACCTCGACCACCGCGATCGTCTCGTCCGCCGACGGCGTCTCCTCGGCGAGCGCGCCGTCGGCCACCACCCAGCGACGCGCGGCCGGCAGCCGGACCGTCTCGCCGCGATGGTCGCTGACCAGGACGGACCCGTCGGCGGCGAGCACCTCGGCGATCAGCTCGGGCACCAGCTCGCGGGCGGCGGCGTCCAGCCCCTCCCACGGTTCGTCCAGGACCAGCAGACCCGGTGGGCGCAGCATCGCCTGGGCGAGGCCCACCTTCTGCGCGGTGCCCTTGGACAGCTCCGGCAGCCGGACCGAGCGGAAGGCGGACAGCCCGAGCCGGTCGGTCCAGGAGGTCACCGCCTCGTCGGCCGCGGCCCTGTTCAGCCCCGCCACCCGGGCCATCCCGGTCAGATAGCGGGTCACCGTGAACGGTTGGTCAGCGGGGAAACGCTCCGGAACCCAGCCCACCCGCGCCGGCCGGTCGGTGACCCGGCCCCGGCCCGGCCGGAGCACCCCCGCGGCCACCTGGAGCACTGTCGACTTGCCCACCCCGTTGCGGCCCAGCACGACCGCCACCTCACCGGGGCCGATCCGCACGTCGATGCCCTGCAGCACCCACGGCCCCCGCCGGTGGTACCGCAACCAGACGTTCTCCAGCCGCATGAGGTCGAGCCTGCCACACCGGGAACGCGCCGGGGCGCCCCCCAAGGCGTGGGCGGGCCCCCGGGGGTGCGTAGAGGGAAGATAGGCGCGGGCGGGGACGGCGCAGAGGGGGTGCGCAGGGTT
>NZ_JBEXHP010000036.1:0-52139 GCF_040607895.1 Micromonospora sp. NPDC005220 | reverse complement strand
CACGCCCACCACATCCACCACTGGGCAGACGGGGGCCCGACCAGCCTCCACAACGCCGTCCTACTCTGCGGCCACCACCACCGACACATCCACCAAACCGACTGGGCCGTCCGACTCGGCGACGACGGCCACCCGGAATTCATTCCACCCACCTGGCTCGACCCCGAACAACTCCCCCGCCGCAACCACTACCACCGACGAACGTAAGAGCAGCCAGCCAACCGGCCGGCCATGCCGGGCAACCGGTCGGCGCGTGGTCCCGTACGTGGTTCCAGGCAGGGGACTTACTCCCCGGTGGCCGGGCCCTGGGCTCTGGTGCTGCACTTCTTCCGCCCGACGGCATTCAGGCGCTGTTCCGTGATCTGCTCGACGACGCGAACGCACGCCTTCGCCCGCTCATCGAGGGACACCGCTCTGCTTGCTCGACGACGCACGCACGACCCCCGGGCGCTAGACAACGCACGCGACTCTTGCGGCGCTAGACGACGAACGCGCCGCCCTCCGCGCGCTAGACAACGCAGGCGCGACCCACCGGGCGCTGGACCACAGGCGCCGCCCTCCGCGCGCTAGACAACGCAGGCGCCACCCTCCGGGCGCTGGACCACCCGCGCGACCCACCGGGCACTCGACGACACCACGCGACGCTCCGGGTACTGAAAAGACGCACGAGACGCTCCGGGTGCTCCGCGATGCGGGTGGGTGCCCGGCCGGACGCCCGCACGACTCCGACGTAACTGCCACCTGACCCACGTCTGCGAGGACGCGCCACTGCCCGGTTCAGGGTGTCGCCAGCCGCCAGGCGCGGACCAGTGTTGGCACGTCGGGGTACCGGGCAGCCGGCGGCTGCCTCGTTGCGCGTTCCACGACCCGGCGCTGGTCGCCGTTGCCCCGCCAAGCCTGTGGTGAGTTCTGAGGACCCCGCCGGTCGGCTGGCGAGTCGAGTAGGTGATGCAGGGCGCGGCCGAGATTGTGCACGGTGGTCCGCTCGTCGATGATCGCGCCTCGGGTGAACTCCTCCGGGGCCATGTAGCGACGTGAACCTGGCAGCCGATCCGCCGCGAGCACGAACGGGCCGCGTCGGTACTCGTCGAGGTCGATCAGTCGCATCCGGGTGGCGGCGAAGTCGTACAGGAAGCAGCCGTCGTAGAGGTCGACCGCGACCAGGCCGACGGCGCTGACGGCGAGGTGGGCGTCGAGGATCGCGTCGAGCGCCACCTCGACCTGCGGGACCGGCAGGCGCTGGAATCGGGTCAGCGCGCTGCGGTCCGCGCCGTGCACGGTGGCGTGGTTCAGGACGTTGCCGTCGTACCAGGGGTAAATGAGGGTTGGACCAGCCGTGCCGTGGATCGTCCAGGTGGGACGGACGATCGCCGGATGGCGGACTGCGGCGTGCACCGCGCAGGCCCGGTCGAGGGATGTTCGGCCCTCAACCGTGGTGGCCGTCTTGACGAGCCAGCGGCGGCCCGCCTCCTCGACCCCGTAGGAGAGGCATCCGGAGTCCTGGGCGTCAAAGACCGCGAAGGCCGACTCGACCGGCGGCACGGTCATCCGACCAAACGCCATGGATCCCCCATGTCGGCGTCGCCAAATGATGCGCGCAAAGTACCCGCTGTGTTACGAGCTTGTTCAAGATGACAGCCAGGTTACGGACTGCTCGACGTCAACCACCGCAACCGGCTCTGGTCGGTCGCGGAAGCCGGTGCCGCGCTGCGCCCGCTGCTGCCGGGCCGACTGGACCGGGAGGTCACCACCGGCGCGTTCCGGTCGACAGCCGGGGCGACTGAGAGGGTCTGCCCGACCGGGCCGAGCTTGCGCTGCTCGACCACGGCCCCGGCGGTACGGTCCGCTGACGATCTCTTTGGAGGAGCACCATGGAGCTGACCGAGCCGACCGTCTGGAGCACCGACCGGCTGGAGTTGGGTGAGGGCCTGCGCTGGGTCGACGACCGGTTGGTCCTCGTCGACCTGCTGGCCGGGCGACTGTTGGAGACCGACGGCGACGCCCCGACCCCGCTGCGGGAGCTGCGTCGCCTCGACGCGCCGCTCGGCGCGGTCGCCCCGCTGCTCGACCGACCCGGCGACTGGCTGGCCGCCGCCGGGACCGGCGTCACAGTGCTGCCCGCCACCGGCGATCCCCGACCGGTCGCCGAGCTGGTCGCCGACGCGCCCGAGCCGACCCGGATGAACGACGCGGTCGCCGACCCGCACGGCCGTTTCTGGGCCGGCAGCATGGCGTACGCGATGGTGCCCGGCGGGGGCACGCTCTTCCGCCTCACCCCGGGCGCCGAGCCGGTCCCCGCGGTGACCGGGCTGACCATCCCGAACGGGCCGGCGTTCGACGCGACCGGCACCACCATGTACCTGGCCGACACGCCACGCGGCGAGATCGACCGGTTCACCGTCGACCCCGCCACCGGGGCCCTGCGCGGGCGGGAGCCGTTCCTGCGGCTGTCGCCCGCCGACGGCGGCCCGGACGGCATGACGCTCGACGCCGCCGACCACCTCTGGATCGCGCTGTGGGGCGGCTCCGCGGTACGCCGCTACCGGCCCGACGGCACCCTCGACCGGGAGATCCGGCTGCCCGCCAAGCAGCCGGCCGGAATCTGCCTCGGCGGTCCTGACCTGCGCCGGCTCTTCATCGGCACCGCCCGGGTGGGGCTCGAAGCGGCGGGCCCGCAGGACGGCGCGCTGCTCGCGGTGGACGTCCCGGTGCCCGGCCTGCCCGCCGCGCGCGCCGCCGCACCGGTGGGCTGACCGCTGCCGGGCGACCCGCTTCCGGACGGACTGCTTCCGGGCCGACCAGCGACGAACGACGCTCGCGAGGCATACCGGACGACCGGCCGGGAATAGCGGCAGGAGGGGGTCACCCACGGCCAGCGTGGGTCGGACCACCGGCAGGGGGCGGAACGATGAGCAGCACGGGGTGGGTGGCATGAACGGGCCGGTCGGCGACGAACCGGTGGGGGAACTGGAGCTGGTGCACACCTTCACCGGCCCGATGCCGACCGGGGTGAGCGTCTCGCACCGGGGCCGGATCTTCGTCAACTTCCCGAAGTGGGGCGACGACGTGCCGGCCACCGTCGTCGAGCTGCGTGACGGCCAGGAGATGCCCTACCCCGACCAGGCGTGGAACGACCCGTCCGGCGACGACGACGCGGGCGCGTTCGTCTCGGTGCAGAGCATCGTGGTGGACCCGGCCGACCGGCTCTGGGTACTGGACACCGGCAGCCCCATGTTCCAGCCCACCAAGCCGGGCGGCCCGAAGCTGGTCCGGATCGACCTGGACACCGACACGGTCGCCCAGGTGATCACCTTTCCGGCGGACGTGGCGCTGCCGACCACCTATCTCAACGACGCCCGTTTCGACCTGCGGCGGGGCGAGTCGGGAGTCGCGTACATCACCGACTCCGCGTTCGCCGGGCCGAACGGGATCATCGTGGTGGACCTGGCCAGCGGGGCCTCCTGGCGGCGGCTGCACGACCACCCGTCCACCAAGGCGGAGCCGCTGACGTCGTACCGGCCGGTGGTCGAGGGCCGCCCCTTCCTCGAACGGTCGGCGGACGGCCCCCCGAAGCCGGTGAGCATGGGCTCCGACGGCATCGCCATCTCCGCCGACGGCGAGCGGTTGTACTACTGCCCGCTGATGTCCCGGCACCTGCACAGCGTCTCCACCGAGGCGCTGGCCGACCCGTCGGCTACCCAGGAGGCGGTCGCCGCCACGGTGGTCGACGAGGGCGACAAGGGCACCGCGTCGGACGGGTTGGAGAGCGACGACGCGGGGCGGCTCTACCTCACCTCGTACGAGCACAACGCGGTGCTGCGTCGACTGCCCGACGGCGAGTACGAGACGCTGGTGCACGACCCGCGACTGCTCTGGCCGGACACCATGTCGGTGGCCGCCGACGGGTACCTCTACGTCACCGCCAACCAACTGCACCGGCAGCCGCGGTACCAGCGCGGCAAGGACCTGCGACGCAAGCCGTACGCGCTGTTCCGCACCCGCATCGACGCCGGCCCGGTGCTGCTGCGCCGCTGACCCCCCAACCCGGCGCTCCCACCGCGCTCAGACGGGCAGGGTGCGGTCCAGGAGGTCGAACAGGGCGGCCCAGTGCCGCTCGGTGGCCTGCTCGTCGTACGCCGGGGTGTCGGCCATGGTGTAGCCGTGGTGGGCGCCCGCGTACACCTCGGAGCGGTAGCGCACCCCGGCGGCGTCGAGCGCCTTCTCCAGCGTGGCGATCTGCTCGGGGGTCATCGACTGGTCGTTGTCGGCGTGCCCGAAGTACAGCTCGCCGGTGATCGAGCCGACGCCCAGGTGCGGGCTGTCCGGCGCGTCGGTGACGATCCGCCCGCCGTGGAAGCTCGCCACCGCGGCGATGCGGTCCGGGTGCGCCTCGATGGCCCGCAGCGCGTTCGTGCCGCCCATGCAGTAGCCGGTGATCACCACCGGGCCCGGCCGCACGTCGTCCCGGCCGGCCAGGAAGTCGAGGAAGGCGGCGGTGTCCCGGCTGATCACCTCGGGGGTCAACGCGCCGACCAGCGGCATGATCTTCTCGAAGATCGCGCCGCGCTGGTCCGCGTCGCCGAGTCGGGACAGGTCGAACAGCGGTGCCCGGCCGGCCCGGTAGAACAGGTGGGGCGTCAGCACCAGGTAGCCCCGGGCGGCGATCCGCTCGGCCATCTCGACCAGGCGCGGGCGCGGCCCGAACGCGTCCATGAAGAGCAGCACCGCCGGGAACGGGCCGTCGCCGTCCGGTCGGGTCAGACTCGCGTCCGCCACTCCGTCGCTGGTCGGGATGTCCACCGTCGTTGTCAGCACCGTGCCTCCTCGTACGCCGATCTTGGTCCGTTCCGAACGTTACTCGCCGTGTCAGCGCCACCCACTGGCCACCGGACTGCCGCTGGCCGCCGGCGGGTGTCAACGGTTCACGGCCGGTAGCGGTAGCCCATTCCCGGCTCGGTGATGAGGTGCCGGGGTCGGGCCGGGTCGTCCTCCAGCTTGCGCCGCAGCTGGGCCAGGTACTGCCGCAGGTAGTTGGTCTCGTTCTGGTATTCCGGCCCCCACACGTCCTGGAGGAGCTGACGCTGGCTGACCAGCTTGCCGGGGTGGCGCAGCAGCTTCTCCAGCACGCTCCACTGCGTGGGAGTCAGCTTCACCTCGGTGCCGTCGTCGCGCCGCACGCTGTGGTCGGCCAGGTCGACTGTGTGCTGACCGATCCGCAGTGCCGGCACCGCTTCGCTGGGCGCGCCGAGGCGGCGGGTCACCGCGCGGATGCGGGCCAGCAGTTCCTCCACCCCGAACGGCTTGGTGACGTAGTCGTCCGCGCCCGCGTCGAGCGCGGCGACCTTGTCCTCGCTGCCGGCCCGTCCGGAGAGCACGATGATCGGCACGGTGGTCCAGCCGCGCAGGCCCCGGATCACCTCGACGCCGTCGATGTCGGGCAGGCCGAGGTCCAGCACCACCAGGTCGGGTGGGTGGCTGGCGGCGGCCTTCAACGCGGCAGCCCCGGTGCCGGCGACGTCCACGTCGTACCGGCGGGCGCGCAGGTTGATCCGCAGGGCGCGCAGGATCTGCGGTTCGTCGTCGACGACCAGGATGCGGGTCATTCCTGCGGCCCCTCCGAGCTGGTCTGCGCGGCGGCTGGCAGCCGCAGCACCATGGTGAGCCCACCGCCGGGGGTGGTCTCCGGGGTGATGCTGCCACCCATCGCCTCGGCCAACCCCCGGGACAGGGCGAGCCCCAGGCCGACGCCGGTCTGGTTGTCCCGGTCGCCGAGGCGTTGGAACGGCAGGAAGACGTGCTCCCACTGGTCCTCCGGGATGCCCGGCCCCCGGTCGATGACCCGCAGCTCCACCTGGCCGGCGTGCGCGCTCGCGGTGATGGTGGGCGGCTGATCGGGCGGGCTGTAACGCAGCGCGTTGGCGACGATGTTGACGAGCACCCGTTCCAGCAGGCCCGGGTCGGCGGTGGCCGCGGGCAGATCGGCCGGGATGTCCGTGCCGACGGTCGCGGCCGCCGGACCAAGCTCGTCAAGGGCCAGGGGTACGGCGTCCTCCAGGCCGATAGCGGTGGCGGAGATGCCCAGCACGCCGGCCTGGAGGCGGCTCATGTCCAGCAGGTTGCCGACCAGCCGGGCCAGGCGGTCCAGTGACTCCTCGGCGGTCTCCAGCAGCTCCTCGCGGTCAGCCTCGTCGAACTCGATGTCGTGGCTGCGCAGGCTGGTCACGGCCGCCTTCGCCGAGGCCAGCGGCGTACGCAGGTCGTGGCTGACCGCGGCGAGCAGCGCCGTGCGCATCCGGTCCGCCGCGGCGAGGGGTCGCGCGGTGGCGGCCTCCTCGGCGAGCCGTTCCTGGCGTAGCGCGACGGCGGCCTGGGCGGCGAACGCCTCGACGATGCGCCGGTCGGCGGCCTCCAGGCGCCGGCCGCTGAGCACGACGGTGATCCGGTCGTCGACGGGTACCGCCGTCTCGCCGCTGTCGGGTGTGCAGGCCGGCTGTTCGCCGACGCTGGCGACGACGCACCAGGCGTGCTCCTCGCGGGCCCGGTCGGGGCGGCCGCTGGCCTCCTCGGCCAGCTCCAGCACGCTCACCGCGCGCAGCCCGAAGGTCTCCCGGAGCTGGTCCAGCAGGGCGGGCAGCGGGCGTTCGCCGCGCAGCACCCCGCCGGCGACGGCGGCGAGGGTCTGCGCGTCGGCGGCGGCCCGCGCGGCTTCCCGGGTACGCCGAGCGGCCACGTCGACGATCCAGCTCACCGCGAGGGCCACACCGACGAAGACGGCCAGGGCGAGCAGGTTGTCGGCCTCGGCGATGGTCAGCGTGCGGTACGGCGGGGTGAAGAACCAGTTGAGCAGCAGCGACCCGCCGAGCGCGGCGATCAGCGCCGGCCACACCCCGCCGACCAGCGCGACCCCGACCACCCCGGCGAGGAACAGCAGGATGTCGTTGGTAAGCGTCAGGTCGGGCAGGGCGTCAAGCAGCAGTGTGAGCAGCGGCATGCCGAGCACGGCCAGGCCGAAGCCGAGCAGCCGGCGGCGGCGGGACAGCGCCGCCGGCACGGCCGCCGCCCTGCGGCCCTTGCCGGCCTGCTTGTGGGTGACCAGGTGCACGTCGATCGAGCCGGAGAGCGCGGTGGTGGTCACCCCGACACCCCGGGCGAAGATCTGCGCGAGGCGACCCCGCCGGCTGGCCCCCAGCACCAGTTGGGTGGCGTTCACGCCCTGGGCGAAGTCGAGCAGCGCGGCCGGCACGTCGGTGCCGAGCACCTGGTGGTACGTGCCGCCCAGGCTCTCGACGAGCACCCGCTGGCGGGCCAGCTGGGCGGGATCGGCGCCGGCCAGGCCGTCGCTGCGGGCCACGTGCACGGCGAGCAGGTCGGCGCCCTTGCTGCGGGCCGCGACCCGGGCCGCCCGGCGGATCAGCGTCTCGCCCTCCGGCCCACCGGTCAGCGCGACCACGACCCGTTCCCGGGCCTCCCAGGTGGCGGCGATCCCCTGCTGGCTGCGGTAGCGGTCGAGTTGCTCATCGACCTTGTCGGCCAGCCAGAGCAGCGCCAGCTCGCGCAGCGCGGTGAGGTTGCCGACCCGGAAGTAGTTGCCCAGCGCGGCGTCGATCTTGTCGGGGCGGTAGATGTTGCCGTGCGCCATCCGGCGGCGCAGCGCCTCCGGGGTCATGTCGACCAGTTCGACCTGCTCGGCGGCGCGGACGATCTCGTCGGGCACGGTCTCCCGCTGGGTGGTGCCGGTGATCTGCGCGACGACGTCGTTCACCGATTCCAGGTGCTGCACGTTGACCGTGGACAGCACGTCGATCCCCGCGTCGAGCAGCTCCTGGACGTCCTGCCAGCGCTTGTCGTGCCGGGAGCCGGGCACGTTGGTGTGCGCCAGCTCGTCAACCACAGCGATCTCCGGCCGGCGGGCCAGCACGGCGTCCACGTCCATCTCGGTGAACTCGACGGCCCGGTAGGTCATCGTGCGGCGGGGCACCTGCTCCAGGTCGCCGAGCATCGCGGCGGTGTGCTGCCGGCCGTGGGTCTCCACGAAACCGATCACCACGTCGGTGCCGCGCGCGGCCCGCCGCTGGGCCTCCTCCAACATGGCGTACGTCTTGCCGACGCCGGGAGCCGCCCCGAGATAGATGCGTAGTTCTCCGCGTGGCACGGGAACCATCCTCCCTGGTCAAAGTGGCGGGCGGGGCCGTGCACGGCCCCGCCCGCGAGGTGCTCAGCGCGCGGCGAACTGCTTGTCGAGGGCGAGGTTGAGTTGCAGCACGTTGACGCCGGGCGCACCCATGAAGCCGAGCCCACGCCCGTCGGTGTGCTCCTGGACCAGCTTGCGGACCGCCGCCGGGTCCGCGCCGCGCTCGCGCGCGACCCGGTTCACCTGCACCTCGGCGTACGCCAGGCTGATCTGCGGGTCGAGGCCGCTGGCGCTGGCGGTGACCGCGTCGGCGGGCACGGCCGGGTCGGCGGGCGCGTCGCCCCGGATCGGGGTGACGACCCCACCGGCCGCGACGTAGTCCTCGCCGGGCTTGGCCAGCTCCACCGGCACCCCCTGGTACGAGGTGACGAACGGCGTGGCCGGGGCGGCCTGGTTGACGCTTACCACCCGGGTGACCGGGCCGGTCAGACCGTCGGCGCGGAAGACCGCGAGCACGGCCCCCACCCCGTCGGCGGTGCAGTAGGGCCGGCTGCCGTCGACGCCGTTCAGCTCCCCGACGGCCTTGCTGCGCGCGCACACCTGGGTGAGCAGGCTCTCGCTGGACTCCTCCGGGTCGGTGGCGATGGTGTCGACGACGCTCTCCGGGCCGAGGTTGCTGGCCGAGGTGGAGGTCGGGTCGTAGCCGTCGCCGGCGGCGGAGGGTCGGGACTGGAAGTAGCGGGCGACCGGGTTGCCGTCCGCGTCGGTGAAGGACTGGCCGATCAGCGAGCTGCCGACAGTCGTTCCGCCCACGGTGATCAGCGAGCCGTCGGCCTTGTGATGCAGGCCGGGTAGCTGACCAACCGCGACCAGGGCCAGCGGGTAGACCAGGCCGAGCAGCACCGTGAAGACCAGCAGAGCGCGCAGGGCGGCGAGGTGTTGGGCGAGCCAGGTGGGTAGACGCATCACGAAATCCCCGGGATGAACTGGATGAGCAGGTCGATGAGCTTGATCCCGATGAACGGCACGATGATGCCGCCCAGCCCGTACACCAGCAGGTTGCGGCTGAGCAGCTTCGACGCGGCGGCCGGCCGGTACCGCACGCCGCGCAGGGCGAGCGGGATCAGCGCGATGATCACCAGGGCGTTGAAGATGACGGCGGACAGGATCGCCGACTCCGGGCTGGTCAGCCGCATGATGTTCAGGGCGTCCAGGCTCGGGTAGAGGCCGGCGAACATGGCCGGGATGATCGCGAAGTACTTCGCGATGTCGTTGGAGATGCTGAACGTGGTCAGCGCCCCACGGGTGATCAGCAACTGCTTGCCGATCTCCACGATCTCGATCAGCTTGGTCGGGTCGGAGTCGAGGTCGACCATGTTGCCGGCCTCCTTCGCGGCCGACGTGCCGGTGTTCATGGCCACCCCGACGTCGGCCTGGGCCAGCGCCGGCGCGTCGTTGGTGCCGTCACCGGTCATCGCGACCAGCCGGCCACCCTCCTGCTCCCGCTTGATCAGCGCGAGCTTGTCCTCCGGCGTCGCCTCGGCCAGGAAATCGTCAACGCCGGCCTCGTCGGCGATGGCCTTCGCGGTACGCGGGTTGTCGCCGGTGATCATCACGGTGCGGATGCCCATCCGGCGCATCTCGTCGAACCGCTCCCGCATGCCGGACTTGACGACGTCCTTGAGGTGGATGACGCCCAGTGCGCGGGCCGGCTCGCCGTCGACGTGCTCGGCGACGACGAGCGGGGTGCCGCCGGTGCCGCTGATCGCGTCCACGATCTCGCCGACCTGCTCGGTCGGGTGGCCGCCGTTCTCCCGTACCCACTTCATGACGGCAGCGGCGGCGCCCTTGCGGACCCGGCGGGCCGTGCCCACCGCGCCGCCGTCCACGCTGGCGTCCGGGGTGAGGTCGACGCCGCTCATCCGGGTCTGCGCGGTGAACGGCACGAACGTGGCGTGCGGCATCACGCCGGGCTCGCGCTCGCGCAGCCCGAACTCGTTCTTCGCCAGGACGACGACTGAGCGCCCCTCCGGGGTCTCGTCGGCCAGGCTGGACAGTTGCGCGGCGTCGGCCACTGTCGCGGCGTCGACCCCCTCGACCGGGACGAACTCGGCGGCCTGCCGGTTGCCCAGCGTGATGGTGCCGGTCTTGTCCAGCAGCAGGGTGTTGACGTCGCCGGCCGCCTCGACGGCCCGGCCGCTCATGGCCAGGACGTTGCGCTGGACGAGGCGGTCCATGCCGGCGATGCCGATGGCGGAGAGCAGCGCGCCGATGGTGGTGGGGATGAGGCAGACCAGCAGCGAGACCAGCACGACGCCTGTCACACCGGAGCCGGTGATCGCGCCGCTGTCCGGCGCGGCGGCCTGGTACGCCTTGGAGAAGATGGCTAGGGGCTGGAGGGTGACCACGGCCAGCAGGAAGATGATCGTGAGCGCGGCGAGCAGGATGTTCAGCGCGATCTCGTTCGGCGTCTTCTGCCGGTTGGCGCCCTCGACCAGGGCGATCATGCGGTCGATGAAGCTCTCCCCCGGCTTCTGGGTGATCTTCACGATGATCTGGTCGGAGAGCACCTTGGTGCCACCGGTGACCGCGCTGCGGTCGCCGCCGGACTCCCGGATGACCGGGGCCGACTCGCCGGTGATGGCCGACTCGTCGACGCTGGCGATACCCTCCACGATGTCGCCGTCGCCGGGGATGATGCCGCCCGCCCCGACCAGCACGATGTCGCCCTGACGCAGGTCCGGCGCGGGCACCGCCTCGTCGCGGTAGGTGTTGGCTCGCGCGCCCGGCTTCCAGTCGATCAACCGGGTGGCGATGGTGTCCTTCTTCGCCTGCCGCAGGGTCGCGGCCTGGGCCTTGCCCCGACCCTCAGCGACCGCCTCGGCCAGGTTGGCGAAGACCACTGTCAGCCAGAGCCAGATGGTGATCGCCCAGGCGAACACCGACGGGTCGGTCACCGCCAGGACTGTGGTGAAGGCCGCGCCGACCTCCACGATCAGCATCACCGGGTTGCGCCACAGGGTGGCCGGGTTGAGCTTGCGTACGGCGTCCGGCAGGGACCGGATGAGCTGCTGGGGGTCGAGCAGGCCCCCGCCGATCCGGTTGCCGCCGGCGGCGAGTTGCCCGGATGTCACGGACATGTCCTCGTTCCTCATGATGGTCAGAGCCCCTCTGCCAGCGGGCCGAGCGCGAGCGCGGGCAGGAAGGTCAGCGCGACGAGGACCACAGTGACGCCGACGACCATGCCGATGAACAGCGGTCGGTGGGTCGGCAGGGTGCCCTCGGACGCGGGGGTGGGTGCCTGGCGGGCCAGCGAGCCGGCCAACGCGAGCACGAAGATGAGCGGCAGGAACCGGCCCAGCAGCATGCACAACCCGAGCGCGGTGTCCCACCAGGTGGTGTTGACCGTGATGCCGCCGAAGGCGGAGCCGTTGTTGTTGCTGGCCGAGGTGAACGCGTACAGCACCTCGGAGAGGCGGTGCGGGCCGACGTTGAGCGCGGTGGAGTTGTTGCCGGTGGCGAACGCCGCCGCCGTGCCGACGAGCACCAGGATCGGCGTGATCAGGAAGTACAGCGAGGCGAACTTGATCTCCCGCGACCCGATCTTCTTGCCCAGGTACTCCGGGGTGCGGCCGACCATCAGGCCGGCGATGAACACCGTGATCACCGCGAGGATGAGCAGGCCGTAGAGGCCCGAACCGACACCACCGGGCGCGACCTCGCCGAGCATCATGTTGACCATCGTCATCATGCCGCCGAGCGAGGTGAACGAGTCGTGAAACGAGTTCACCGCACCGGTGGAGGTGAGCGTGGTGGCGGCGGCGAAGGTGGCCGAGTTCGACACGTCGAACCGCACCTCCTTGCCCTCCATCGCCGCACCGACCGCCTGCGGGACCGTGCCGTGGCCGGCCAGCTCGAAGATGTTGGTGATGGCGACGCTGAGGAACGCGAGGATGCCCATCACCGCGGCGATGGCGTAGCCCTGCCGGTTCTGCCCGACCATCCGGCCGAACACCCGGGGCAGGCTGAACGGGATCAGCAGGAGCAGGAAGATCTGCAACCAGTTCGTCCAGGTCGTGGGGTTCTCGAACGGGTGGGCGCTGTTGACGTTGTAGAAGCCGCCACCGTTGGTGCCCAGCTCCTTGATCACTTCCTGGCTCGCGACCGGGCCGCCGGTAATGGTCTGGGTGCCGCCGGTCAGGGTGCTCACGTCGGTGCCGCCGGACAGGTTCTGCACCACCCCGCCGATCATCAGCGCGATGGCCCCGAGGACCGCGATCGGCACCAGGATGCGCACCACGATCCGGGTCAGGTCGACCCAGAAGTTGCCGAGCTGCCCGGTGCGGCTGCGGGCGAAGCCGCGTACCAACGCGACCGCCACCGCGATGCCGACCGCCGCCGAGACGAAGTTCTGCACGGCCAGGCCGGCCATCTGCACCAGGTGGCCCATCGTCGACTCACCCGAGTACGACTGCCAGTTGGTGTTGGTCACGAACGACACGGCGGTGTTCCACGCGCCGTGCGGCATCACCGGGTCGAAGCCCAGCGACAGCCAAAGGTGGTTCTGCACCCGCTGGAACAGGTACAAAAACAGGATCGAGACCGCGGAGAACGCGAGCACGCTGCGGGCGTACACGCCCCAGGTCTGCTCGGCGGCCGGGTTGACCCCGACCAGGCGGTAGATCCCCCGCTCGACGCGCGACTGCTTCGTCCCGGAGACTGCCCGGAACATGTAGTCGCCGAACGGCTTGTAGACGGCGACGAGGGCCGCCACCAGCGTCAGCACGAAGATGACGCCCGCTGTTGTCGTGGTCATCAGAAGCGCTCCGGGAACAACAGGGCGAACACCAGGAACGCGCCCAGGACGATCGCGAGCACCAGACCGACGGCGTTGACCGCGTTCACAGCTTCTCCACCGCCCGGACCACCAGGGCGAGCACTGCGAACAGCGCCACCGTCAGGATCACGAACACCACGTCAGACACGCTGACTCCTCTTACCGGAAAGGTTCGTCGCGACCGCCTTCCGGTCGCGCGGGGCAAGCAAAGCCCTAGTGCGTGCCGAATGGCAGGGGTCATAACGCGACCGTGACGGCGGCGAACCTTTTCTTGACGTGGTTTTCACACCCGCCCGATGAACAGGTGAAATGCGGCACAGCCGCGTGGTGGTCCGCGAGGTCAAGACCAGTTGTCCGCCCTTTGCTCTGCACCCGCGGGGGCACCGGCTACCGACCGTGAGCGTCGCCTCGGGGGGTGCAGAGCAAAGGACCTAAGAAACCATGCGCGGCCCGAACGGGGTGGCGCATGGCGCGGCGAAGGGGTGGAGGTGCGGTGCCCGTTCAGGCCGGGCGGCGGGCCACCAGCACGTCCCGCATGATCGACTGGTCGACGCGGTGCCGCAGCGCGCGGTAGGGCTCGGTGTCGACCACGGTCAGGCCGGCGTCGGTCAACGCCGCCGCCGCGTCGTCCCGGCTGGCGACATGGGTGTTCCAGGAGATCCCGAGCGCACCGCCGGGGCGCAACAACCGCGCCCAGACCGGCGCGGCGTCCGCGAGCAGCGCCAGCGGGTCGCGGGTCAACCCCTGCCCGGCGGTACGACTACCGTGCTGCACGCCGTACGGGGCATCCGCGACGACCAGGTCCACCGTCTCCGGGCGGAAGAACTCCGCCGAGCGGGCGGTGTCCGCGTTGACCACGTCCAGCAACTGGGTCTGGCCGGCCTTGTGCTCCTCGCGGGTCGGTGCCAGCTCGATCCGCACCCGCCGGCCGACCACCTTGCGCTCCCGGCGCACCGGCCCCGACTCCAGCACCCGGTGCTTGACCCGCTTCTGCTTCAGCCAGGTGGTGATGAACGCCCGGTACGCCTCGACGTCCTTCTGGTCGCGCTCGATTCCAGCGGCGTCGAAGCCGTACATCAGCGCCTGGTTGAGAGTGGTGCCGCGACCGCAGAGCGGGTCGAGCACCCGGAACCGGCGGCTGGTCATCTCGGTGGCCCAGTCGGAGGCGAGCAGGGTGACGTTGAGCAGCAGCTTGGTGAACTGCTCATTGGTCTTGCCCGGGTACTTCTGGATGGTGAGCAGGTCGTCGTCGTAGCGGTCCAGTCGGCTCCACTCGATCGGCCGCAGCAGCTCACCCACGATCTCGAAGAGCGCGTACCCGGCGGAGAGGTTGCCCAGGACGGCCAGGTCCCGCTCGGTCAGCCCGTCGCCACTGAAGGTGACGTAGGACGCCCCTCCGACGACCTCGGTGTCCAGCTCGCCGATCCGGCCGTCCAGCGCCGAGCGGCCGAAGATCTCCAGCTCGGCCCGGGTGAGGTCGACGGCGGAGCGGGCGTACACCCGGTTGGTGGCGGGCAGGATCAGCAGGCCGTAACGCGTCATGATCCGGCGAGTATTCCACAACCAGTCACGGTTGCCGGGAACCGGAGCGGCTGCCGGAGCGACTACCGATACATGGGGTGTGAGCAGTGGCGGGAGGTCCTGTCCGCGCAGCTGGACGGGGAGGAGACCGCCGCCGAACTGACGGCGGTGCAGGGGCACCTCGACGGGTGTGCCGAGTGCCGGGCCTGGTTCACGGCGGCGGCGGCGGTGACCCGTCGGGTTCGTACCCGATTGGTGGTTGATGTTCCCGACCGGTCGGCGGCGATCCTGGCCGCCGCCAGCGCGGCCCCGGCCCGCCCGGCGTGGTGGCGGCGCCGGCCCGAACGGGGCCCGCTGGTCGCCGGCCTGCGGTCGGTGCTCGGACGTGGCCCGCTGGTCGCCGGCCTGCGGTCGGCGCTCGGACTGCTCGGCGCGGTGCAACTGGTGCTCGGCCTGGCCCAGGTGGGCCGGGGCGCGGCCGCCGACCACCTGCACCCCACCGGCCAACACCTGTGGCACGAGTCGGCGGCGTGGAACGTGGCGGTCGGCGCGGGCTTCCTGTTCGTGGCGCTGCGCCGCAGCCCACCCGCCGGGCTGCTGCCGATGCTCAGCGCGTTCGTCGGCACGTTGCTGTTGCTGTCGGTCAACGACCTGGCCACCGGGTCGGTGGGCGGGGAACGGCTGATCAGCCACGGCTTCCTGGTGGTTGGCTACCTGATCACGGTGCTGCTGTCCCGGCCCGGTCTGCGCCCCGGTGGGCCCGCACCACAGCGGCAGCCGACCCCGTCCCGTTGGCGGTTCGGGGCCGACGAGGTGGACCGGCCGCTGCGGGTCGTACGCCCCGAGTCGTATCCGGCGCAGGCCGCCGACCGGTACGCCGCCCCGGCGGCGCGTACCGGCCAGGCCGACGAACGCCGCGCCGCCTAGCGGCCGCCGTCGGCGATGACCTGCGGGATGACCTGTTCGACGATGGTCAACAGTGTCGAGGTGAGCAGCAGGTGCACCTGGGCGCGAGTCAGCGCGCCGCGCTGGAGCCATTCGCGGGCGGTCGACGTGGCCAACCCCCCGTACGCGCGCACCATCCCGCGCAACTCCTCGCGGTGCCGCGCCTCGTCGGCCAGCCCGACGGCGACCAGCATCCGGTCCGCGGCGACCTCCTCGGCCTCGGCGAGCACCCGCTCCACGTCGGCGTCGCCGCCCATCCCCCGGGCGGTGACCGCCGCCAGCCACGAGGTGCTGTGCCGAGACACCACGTCGAGGAACCAGGTGACGCTGGCGTCAACCCGCGTTCGCAGATCACCCTTGGGCAGCCGTTCCAGGGCAACCTCCGGGATGGTCACCATGACCCGGACGACCTCCAGGTAGAGGTCCTTCTTCGCCCCGAAGTAGTGGTTGACCAGCCCCCGGGCGACACCCGCCTCGCGGGCGATGTCGGTGGTCGACACGTCCGCGTACGGGCGCTCGCCGAACAGCCGGACCGCGCAGGCCAGGATCTGCCCACGCCGGGCGTCCGGCTCCAACCGGCGGCGGCGCGGAGCGGTCTCGACACTCATCTGCCCGACCCTATCGGCAGCCCACCGGCCAGCCACCGTTCCTCGCCTTGATCACCGCGGGCCCCGCCGACGCCGAACCACGTGTCGTGCCAGGTGGCGCAGATTGGACGCCTCGGAGTAGAGCGCCGCGTTGATCGCGCCGAGGGCGACCCCGGGCGCCCGCTGTACCCGGTCGACGTCCTGCACCACCCGGCCGATCAACGTCAGCCGGCAACGAAGATCGAACAGCTCCCTCCGCGCACAGTGCAGCGCCGTCTCCAATCCCCCGACCCGCTCCCGCAACCACGCCAACTCCGCCGCCTGATCCACCGAGCTCACCCCTCTTCGACTACGCCTCGCCACCGACCGACACGCAGCGGCATTCAATGACCACCCTCGGCTACGTCCAGCGGAGTGTCAACCTTTCGGGGACCCCCAATCGGGGACCCCTGATCGGTGATTGCTGAACGTGCCTAGGTTCCAGGTGTGGCAGACAAGGGGCCGGGCGAGTTGATGGGGCCGTATGAAATCGGCCAGCGCCTCAACGTCTCCCGGAGCCGCTTCCAGCAGATCGCCATGCGGCCGAGCTTTCCGAAGCCATACCAGGAACTACGCGGCATGAAGGTCTGGTTGCGCGCTGACGTGGAGGCGTGGATCGCCGAGCACCGCCCGCCGCGTCCCACCGATGGCGACGAGGCCGAGTAGCCGACCCTCAGCGCACCGACCGTCAACTGATCATCGAACCCGGCCGGGCCACACGCACAACGCCTCGATCAAGTGATGAGAAGTAGCTCTGAGAGACCGTTCTGAGCTACTTCTCATCACTTGATCTTCGGAGCATCAGTCGGCCGCGGAGATCTTGGACAGTTTCCGTTACGAGCTAACGGAAACTGTCCAAGATCTCGGGAGCGCAGGCGCGGCGCGACGGCCCGGGCTTGGGGGCCGCGTGATTTCAGGGCTGGCGTGGCCAACTGCGACCAGGCGCGCGGCGCGGGGACCTCGGCGAGCGGGGTTCGGCGGGTGATCACGACTTATTGACATGCCGCCAACAGCGCGCGAGGGTGGTGCACATGCCGACTCCCCCGCCCGACGGCTCCCCATCACCCTGGCGCGAGCCGGAGCATGACGACCTGGCCGAGCTGGCCCGTACCTTCTTCACCAAGGAGGTGCTGCCGCACGCCGAGCGACTGCTGGCACAGGGCCATCCGGACCGCGAGCACTACCGGCGCGCGGGTGAGCTGGGGTTGCTGGGCCTGTCGGTCCCGGAGGAGTACGGCGGCGGAGGCGGAGGGTTCACCCACGAGGCGGTGCTGCTGCACGAGCAGGCGCACACCGGGGAGAGCAGCCTCGGGCTGGCCGTCCACAGTGGCATCGTCACCGGTTACCTGGTGGCGTACGGCAGCGAGGAGCAGAAGCGACGCTGGCTGCCCGGCCTGTGCAGCGGTGAGCTGGTCGGCGCCATCGCGATGACCGAGCCGGACGGCGGCTCCGACCTCCAGGCGATGCGCACCCGGGCGGTCCGCGACGGGGACGACTACCTGGTCACCGGCGCGAAGACGTTCATCACCAACGGCGGCCTCGCCGACCTGATCATCGTGGCGGTGAAGACCGACCCCGAGCAGCGGGCAGCCGGTGTCTCACTGCTGGTCTGCGAGGTGGGCGGCGACCCGGAGGGCTTCCGCCGAGGTCGACTACTCTCCAAGATCGGGTTGCATGCCAACGACACCGCCGAGCTGTTCTTCGACGAACTCCGGGTGCCGGCGGCCAACCTGCTCGGCGACGCCGAGGGGCTGGGCTTCATCCAGCTGATGCAGCAACTGCCGCAGGAACGGCTGGTCATCGGCGTCGGCGCGGTGGCGGCCATGGAACGGGCGGTCGCGCTGACCGTGGCGTACGCCAAGGAGCGCACCGCCTTCGGCAAGACCCTGATGGGCCACCAGAACACCCGGATGGTGCTCGCCGAGTGCGCCACCCGCGCCCGGGTCAGTCGGGTCTTCCTGGACGACTGCATCGTCCGACACGCGCGTGGCGACCTGGACGTGGCCACCGCGGCGATGGCGAAGTCCTGGCTCACCGACGGGCAGTGCGAGGTGGTCGACAGGTGCCTCCAGCTCTTCGGTGGCTACGGCTACACCACGGAGTACCCGATCGCCCGGATGTACGTCGACGCCCGCGTCCAGAAGATCTACGGCGGCACCAACGAGATCATGAAGGAGTTGATCGCCCGTGCCCTCTGAGGCGTACGTCTATGACGCGGTCCGCACCCCGCGCGGACGCGGCCGGGACACCGGGGCTCTGCACGGGGTCAAGCCGATCTCGCTGGTGGTCGGCCTGATCGACGCGTTGCGCGAGCGCAACCCCGGCCTGGACGTCGGCCGGCTGGAGGATCTGCTGCTCGGCATCGTGACCCCGGTCGGCGAGCAGGGTGGCGACCTGGCGCGGGCCGCCGCGCTGCTGGCCGGGCTGCCCGACCAGGTGGGCGGGGTGCAGCTCAACCGGTTCTGCGCCTCCGGGCTGGAGGCGGTCAACTCCGCCGCCGCGCGGATCCGCTCCGGGTGGGAGCACCTGCTGCTCGCCGGCGGGGTCGAGTCGATGTCCCGGGTGCCGATGGGCTCCGACGGCGCGGCCTGGGCCACCGATCCGCAGACCGCGCTGGCCACGTCGTTCGTGCCGCAGGGTGTCAGCGCCGATCTGATCGCCACCCTGGAGGGCTTCACCCGCGACGATGTGGACGGCTACGCGCTGCGGTCGCAGGAGCGGGCCGCCAAGGCCTGGGCCGGCGGGTACTTTGCCCGCTCGGTGGTGCCGGTCCGCGACGGCAACGGGCTGGACATCCTCACGGTGGACGAGCACCTACGGCCGGACACCACCCGGGAGGCGCTGGCCAAGCTCACCCCGTCCTTCGCCGTGATGGGTGCGGCGGCCGGCTTCGACGCTGTCGCGTTGCAGAAGTTCCACTGGTTGGAGGCGATCGAACACGTCCACCACGCCGGCAACTCGTCCGGCATCGTGGACGGCGCCGCGCTGGTGCTGATCGGTTCGGAGCAGGTCGGGCAGGACCTCGGCCTCACCCCGCGCGCCCGGATCGTCGGCGCGGCGGTCAGCGGCGCCGACCCGACGCTGATGTTGACCGGCCCGATCCCGGCCACCCAGAAGGCGCTCGCCGTCGCCGGCCTGACAGTCGACGACATCGACCTGTTCGAGATCAACGAGGCGTTCGCGGCCGTGGTGCTCAAGTACGTCCGTGACCTGGGCCTCGACCCGGACCGGGTGAATGTCAACGGCGGCGCGATCGCCCTCGGCCACCCGCTCGGCGCGACCGGAGCGATGCTGCTCGGTACGGCGTTGGACGAGTTGGAGCGCCGCGACCTGCGCCGCGCCGTGGTGACCCTCTGCATCGGCGGCGGCATGGGCGTCGCCACCGTTCTCGAACGCTGCTGACCCGGGGGAAAAAGACAAATGACCA
Source organism: Micromonospora sp. NPDC005220 (assembly GCF_040607895.1). Lineage (NCBI taxonomy): Bacteria > Bacillati > Actinomycetota > Actinomycetes > Micromonosporales > Micromonosporaceae > Micromonospora > Micromonospora sp. NPDC005220. The sequence continues at coordinate 32,652 of NZ_JBEXHP010000036.1, read as the reverse complement.
CCACCATCCGGTACGACCGCGGCGCCGACGGCATCGTCACGCTCACCCTGGACGACCCCACCCAGTCCGCCAACACCATGAACCGGGCGTACGCCGCGTCGATGAGCGCGGTGCTGGACCGGTTGGAGGCCGAGCCCGATCTCGCCGGGGTCATCGTGACCAGCGCGAAGTCGACGTTCTTCGCCGGCGGTGACCTGCCCGAGATGATTCGGGCCACCCGCGAGGACGCGCCGGCGCTCGCCGACCTGCTCGGCACCATCAAGCGGGACCTGCGCCGACTGGAGACGCTGAGTCGCCCGGTGGTCGCCGCGGTCAACGGCTCGGCGCTCGGCGGTGGCCTGGAGATCGCGCTCGCCTGCCACCACCGGATCGCGTTGGACGCGCCCGGCAGCCGGCTCGGGCTGCCCGAGGTGACCCTGGGCCTGCTGCCCGGGGCCGGCGGCGTCACCCGGACCGTACGGATGCTCGGCCTGGCCGGCGCGCTGACCACCGTGCTGCTCACCGGCCGGCGGATGCGCCCGGCCGACGCCCTGTCCGCCGGCCTGGTCGACGAGGTGGTCGCCACCGAGGCGGAGCTGCTGGACCGGGCCCGCGCGTGGATCGCCGCCAACCCGCAGGCGAAGCAGCCGTGGGACCGGCCGGACTACCGGATGCCCGGCGGCACCCCGGCCAGCCGTTCCCTCGCCGCGCAGCTGCCCGCGTTCCCAGCGACGCTGCGCAAGCAGCTCAAGGGTGCTCGGCTGCCCGCACCCGAGGCGATCCTGGCCGCCGCCGTCGAGGGTGCGCAGGTCGACCTGGAGACCGCCCTGACCGTGGAGACCCGGCACCTGATCGGCCTGCTCACCGGGCAGGTCGCCAAGAACATGATCGGCGCGTTCTTCTTCGACCTGAAGGCCGTCAACGGGGGCGCGGCCCGACCGTCCGTCGACGTTCCGCCGGTACGCCGGGTGGCGGTGCTCGGGGCCGGCATGATGGGGGCGGGCATCGCGTACGCCTGTGCCAACGCCGGGCTGGACGTGGTGGTCAGGGACGTCACGGCGGAGGCCGCCGGCCGGGCCCGGGAGCACGCCGAGCGGTTGCTGGCCCGCAAGGTCCGCAAGGGCCGCGCCACGGAGGCCGACGCCCGCGCGGTGCTGGACCGGATCACCACCACCGACCAGGTGGACGCCCTCGCCGGTTGCGACGCGGTCATCGAGGCGGTCTTCGAGGACCCGGCCCTGAAGAAGGCCGTGTTCGCCGAGGTGCTGCCGGTGCTGGCACCGGACGCGCTGATCGCCTCCAACACCTCGACCCTGCCGATCACCGGGCTGGCCGAGGGCGTGGACCGGCCGGCGGACTTCATCGGCATGCACTTCTTCTCCCCGGTGGACCGGATGCCGCTGCTGGAGATCGTGGTGGGCGAGCGGACCGGGGACGTGGCGCTTGCTCGGGCGTTCGACCTGGGCCGGCGGATCGGCAAGACCCCGATCGTGGTCAACGACGGCCGGGGCTTCTTCACCAGCCGGGTGATCGGCCAGTTCATCGACGAGGCGGTCGGCATGGTCGCCGAGGGTGTCCCCGCCGCGTCGGTGGAGCAGGCCGCCCTTCAGGCCGGCTACCCGACCGGGCCGCTGGCGCTGGCCGACGAGGTCAGTCTCACGCTGATCCAGCGGATCCGCCGCCAGTTCGAGGCGGCCAGCGAGGAGTACCTGCCGCTGCCGGCGCACCGGCTCGTCGACGAGCTGGTCGACGCGTACGACCGGCCGGGGCGCGCCGCCGGACGCGGCTTCTACTCCTACGACGACGGCACCCGAGGCCGGCTGTGGACCGGCCTCGCCGACCTGACCACCGAGGCGGGCCGGGCGGTGCCGTTCACCGACCTTCAGGAACGGATGCTCTTCGCCGAGGCGCTGGACGCCCTGCGCTGCCTCGACGAGGGGGTGCTGCGTACCGAGACCGACGCCAACATCGGCTCGATCTTCGGCATCGGCTTCCCCGCCTGGACGGGAGGGGTGATCCGCTACGTCCGGCAGTACGCGGGCGGCCCGGCCGGCTTCGCGGCCCGCGCCGCCGAGCTGGCCGAGCGCTACGGCGACCGGTTCACCCCACCGGCCGACCTGGTCGACCGGCTCGCCGCCTCGGCCGACCGCCGCGCCGAGCCGGTAGGCGCCGCGTGACGGCGCCCCGGGCCGCCCCCGGTGGGACGGGCGAGGCGCGTGGTGGACCGCTCGCCGGGGTGCGGGTGGTCGAGTTGGCCAGCCTCGCCCCGGCGCCGTTCGGCTGCATGGTGCTCGCCGACCTCGGCGCGGACGTGGTGCGGGTGGACCGGCCGGGCGCCCCGGGTGCGGGCCGGCTGGCCGCACCGACCAGCGGGCCGTTGCAGCGAGGACGGCGGGTCACCGCACTGGACCTGAAGTCCCGGGCCGGGTTGGCGGACCTGCTGCGCCTCGTCGAGCGCGCGGACGTGCTGGTCGAGGCGTACCGGCCCGGGGTGGCCGAGCGGCTCGGCTTCGGGCCCGAGGTGTGCCAGGCCCACAACCCCCGACTGGTGTACGCGCGGATGACCGGCTGGGGTCAGGATGGTCCGCTGGCAGCCCGAGCCGGGCACGACATTGACTACATCGCGGTGGCCGGGGCGTTGGAGCCGCTGGGGCGGGCCGGTGAACGCCCGTACGCGCCGATGAACCTGCTCGGCGACTTTGGCGGCGGCGGCATGCTGCTCGCCGTCGGTGTGCTGGCCGCGCTGCTGGAGCGGGAGCGCTCCGGCTTCGGCCAGGTGGTCGACGCGGCGATGGTGGACGGCTCGGCGCTGCTCACCTCGTTCCTGCACGGGCTCATCGGCACCGGCCTGTGGGCCGCGCCGCGTGGGGGCAACATGTTCGACGGCGGGGCACCGTTCTACGACACGTACGCCACCGCCGACGGTGGATTCATGGCCGTCGGCGCGATGGAACCGGCGTTCTACGCCGTACTCCTCACCGGCCTCGACCTCGCCGACGACCCGGACCTACCCGCCCAGTACGACCCGAGCGGCTGGGACGAACTGCGCCGCCGGTTCACCGAACGGTTCGCCGAGCGCACCCGGGACGAGTGGACGGCGGTCTTCGCCGACCTGGACGCCTGCGTCGCGCCGGTGCTCGCTCCCGGCGAGGCTCATCGGCACCCGCACAACGCCGCCCGGGGCACGTTCGTCGAGGTGGACGGCGAGATCCAGCCGGCCCCCGCGCCCCGCTTCGACCGCACCCCGACCGACCGCCCGGCACCGGCACCGGACCCGGAGCGCGACGCCGTGCCGGTCGAGGAGATCCTGAACGGCTGGTCACAGCGCGCCTGACCGGCCAGGTGGTTGGTGCTGCATTCGGGGGCGCGTCGAACCGGCCACCGTGTGTAGCGACGCCCTATCCTTTGCGGGTGCTGCTCACCTATCTGGACGAGTCGTACACCGACCGGTGGTACTGGGTCGGCGCACTAATGGTCCCCGACAACGTGGCCATGCCGTTGAGCACCGCCCTCGACGAGGTCGTCTTGAATGCGGCGAAGGCGTACGGCGTCGACGCGGAGTCCGAGTTGCACGGGTACGACCTGTTCCAAGGGCGAGCGCACTGGAGTGGCCTGCCGCCCCGTGCCCGCGTCGCGGTCTACAACGTCGCCATGAAGACCATCGGCGCGCACGACGTGACGATCATTCTGCGCGGGGTCGACCGCCACGGCCTCGCTCGCCGTTATGCCTCCCCGAAACCTGCCCACGAGGTGGTGCTGTCGCATCTGCTGGAGCGTGTTGATGGGTATGCCGCAATGCGCGAAGAACTCGCTCTGGTCATCGCCGACGAGGTGGACAACCCGGCAACCCACCGCTCTGACCTGAGTCGCTACCGCGTCGACGGCACCGGGGGCTACCGCTCACGACGGTTGACGCGGATTGTGGACACATTGCATTTCGCCCCGTCGCACGCCTCGCGGCTGGTGCAGGCCGTGGATCTAGTGACCTTCCTGTATCGCCGGATGGCCAACGACACGGGTCACGATCCACGCGAGGCGGCGGCGAACGAAAGGTTGTGGTCCTGGGTCGAGCAGCGGCGGTACCACTCATGGTGCTGGTCGCCTACAGCCCGCCAGATGCACGAAGGGCCCGCCTAAGCGGGCCCTAAGGCGGCTGCGGGAACCCTGAATAGAGGGCCTCCTGCGTCACCTAGATTAGCAGCGGTTTGTATGCCACGCACAAACCATCACGGTGTTGATCAGGAGTTTCGCGTCAAGGATCCATCCTTTGGCGACGCGACCCTTCTGGTCAACGCGGAGCCGCACGAGGGCTGATCAACACGAGTTTGGCGAAACTGGGGTGTCCGGGAGAGTGGGATACCGCGACTTTCGGGAAACCGAGTCGATCAACGCGGACGGCGCGGCGTTGCGCAAGGCGGGGCGGGAGGTCGAATGGGCCGGCGACCTCCCCGTTTCGCGACTTCCGGGCCACGAACGGCATGATCATGGAGCCTGAAGGGGCAGTGACGGTCGGAGCCGGACAAAAGCGACAGCGAGATCCCGAGAAGGAGGTGCCCGTGCCGGACGCGGACGAACTCGTCGCCAACGCGCTCGCGGCGGTGCGCGGCACTGACGTACGGCAGGCCGAACGGCAGCTGGACCAACTGATGGTCGGCACCGGCGCCGCGGACGGCACCACGGCGGTGGACGACGCGCTGCTGCGTCGCCTGGTCCGTGGCCTGGGCCGGCTCTGGCCGCGTGGATGGCAGCCGGTCGACGTGCACCGGATCACCGGTCGACGACTCGACGCCCGCGCGGCACGGTTGGTCCGTGACGCGATGGCCGCCCAGCGGCGCGACCAGGCCGAGCCGGTCCCGGCCTGGTGGGACGACCAGCTACGCGAGTTGGCGGCCAGCACAGCTGGTGACGACCGGAGCGTGCTGACCGGCTGGGCGACCCGGGAGGGCTTGGACCGGGCCGACGCGCTCCGCGCGGCTGTGGACACTCTCGCGCTGGTGGAGAGCCTGCCGCCGATCGCGGTGCTGCGCCCACCACCGGGCGCGAGCGGTGCGGCGCTGCCCCGCACGTCCGGCCCGGCCCGCAGCGGGTCGCCGATGCTGGATCGGGTACGCGCGCTGCTGGCCAAGGCCGAGTCGACCACCTTCCCGGCGGAGGCGGAGGCGTTGACCGGGAAGGCCCAGGAGCTGATCGCCCGGCACAGCATCGACGAGGCGCTGCTGGCCGCCGGGTCGGAGCGCGGCGACGTGCCCGGCGGCGTACGGCTGAGCACCGACCCTCCGTACGCGGGCGCGAAGGCGCTGCTGGTGCAGGAGGTGGCGGCGGCGAACCGGAGTGAGGCGGTCTGGTCCGATGATCTCGGCTTCGCCACCGTGCTGGGCTGGCCGGCCGATCTGGTGGCGGTGGAGTTGCTCTACACGTCGCTGCTGGTGCAGGCCACGGCGGCGATGCTGCGTGGGCGTGCCGAGCGGCGGCCAGGGTCGGGGCGGCGGACGAAGGTCTGGGACGAATCGTTCCTCAACGCGTTCGCGCTGCGGATCGGCGAACGGCTGCGGACGGCCACCGAAGCGGCCACCGAGGCGGCGGACCAGGCGGCGGCCGAGACGGCCGGTGCGGAGCGGCTGTTGCCGGTGCTCGCGGCGCGGAGCGAGGCGGTCCGGGAGCGGCTGGACACGCTCTTCCCCGGCGTCACCCGGCACCGGCTCAGCGTGCGCGACGCCGAGGGCTGGTCGTCCGGCACCTCGGCCGCCGACCGGGCGTCGCTGGACATCGGCGGCGGTCGGAAACCCCGACAGGTGCCCGGTCGACCCGATCCGCGCTGAACCGTCCGGCGTGGGACCACCCCCGCCGGAGGTTTCTGCGTTCTTCTTCGGTACGCGGTAGGGATCGGGGGAACGGCTCCGACCCTCCGGTGAGCCACGCCCCGATCGGGGTGCGACCAGAGCCTGAGGAGCATCGCCGTGAAGTACATGCTGCTGATCTGGAACCGGCCCGGCTTCACCGAGGAGCTGAGCGAGCAGGATCGCACCGCCCTCTTCGGTGAGGTCGACGAGATCATGAAGGAGCTGACCGAGAGCGGCGAGCTGATCGGTGGCCAGGCGTTGGCCAACCCGTCGCAGACGTTGACGGTCCGGCTGGTGGACGGCAACCCGGAGGTTCTCGACGGCCCGTTCATGGAGAGCAAGGAGCAGTTCGCCGGTTACCTGGCCGTCGACTGTGACAGCCCGCAGCGGGCTGCCGAGATCGCCGCCCGCTGGCCGGACGTCCGGTACGGCGGCGCGATGGAGGTCCGCCCGATCATGGACGAGGCCGGGACGGAGATGTGACCGGGGACCGGACGGTCGAGGACCTGCTGCGTACGTTCGCGCCGCAGGTCCTCGGCCTGCTGGTCCGGCGGTACGGACAGTTCGACAGGTGTGAGGACGCGGTCCAGGAGGCGTTGCTCGCCGCCGCGACGCAGTGGCCCGGGCAGGGCGTACCGGACAATCCGCGCGCCTGGTTGCTCACCGTGGCCACCCGCCGGCTCACCGACGAGTGGCGTAGCGAGAGCGCGCGCCGGGACCGCGAGGTGGCGGTGGCGCGGCGCGAGCCGGCGTACGCCGGGGTGGCTCCGGCGGCGGACGCGGAGCCCTTCGTTCCGGCCGCCGACGACACTCTCACGCTGTTGTTCCTCTGCTGCCACCCGGCGCTGCCGGGGTCGGCGCAGGTGGCGCTCACCCTGCGCGCGGTAGGTGGTCTCAGCACCGCGCAGATCGCCCGGGCGCACCTGGTGCCGGAGGCGACGATGAGTCAACGGATCCGGCGGGCCAAGCAGCGGATCGAGGCCGCCGGGGCCCGGTTCACCCTGCCCGGGCCGGCTGAGCGGGACGAGCGGCTCGGGACGGTGCTCCGGGTGCTCTACCTGATCTTCAACGAGGGCTACACCGCGTCCAGTGGGACGGATCTGCGCCGGTCCGAGCTGACCGGCGAGGCGATCCGGCTGGCTCGCATCCTGCGCGGGCTGCTGCCCGACGACGGTGAGGTGGCCGGGCTGCTGGCGCTGATGCTGCTGACCGACGCGCACCGGGCGGCCCGGGTGGGGCCGGACGGGGAACTGGTGCCGCTGGCCGAGCAGGACCGCTCCCGGTGGGACGCCGCCGCCATCGCGGAGGGGATCGCGCTGATCACCGAGGCGTTGACCTGGTCGCCGCCCGGCCCGTACCAGCTCCAGGCGGCGATCGCCGCGGTGCACGCCGAGGCGTCGACGGCGGCGGAGACGGACTGGCGGCAGATAGTCGCGCTCTACCGACTGCTGGCCCGGGTCGCGCCGAACCCGATGGTCACCCTGAACCAGGCGGTGGCGGTGGCCATGGTCGACGGGCCCCGGGCCGGGCTCGCCCTGCTCACCCCGTTGGACGCCGACGAACGCACGGCCGGGCACCACCGGCTGGCCGCCGTCCGGGCTCATCTGTTGGAGCTGGCCGGGGACGTTGGTGCGGCACGGGAGGCGTACCTGGCCGCGGCGCGGGGCACCACGAGCCGGCCCGAGCAGCGCTACCTGGAGGTCCGGGCCGCCCGGCTGGCCGGGCAGGGGTGAGCACACCGCCGCCGGTCGCCGGGCGGCGCGGGCCACCCGACGGCCGGCAACGGCGGCGGTCATCCCTCGGGTTCGATGGCCGGGCAGCTGGCACCCGGGGCGGGCACCGCCTGATCGATCAGGTAGGCGTCGACGGCGCGTGCCACGCACGGGCTGCTGCTGTAGCTGCCGTGCCCCCACCCCTGGTAGGTGAGCATCGCGCCGTGCCGGCCCAGCTGCCGCGCCACGTTGCGCGCCCAGCCGTAGCCGCTGGCCGGGTCGTGCACGGTAGCGGCGAGCAGCAGCGGCACCTCGGTGTGGACCCGGAGCCGATGCTGCGGGTTGGCGACCGGCGTCGGGGTGCCCAGGCAGGTGACCGGGGCGAACAGCGCCGGCGGGTAGCGCAGGTCCGGAGCGAGCCGGGCCGCCCGGCGCAGGTGTCCGACGTACTCCCGGTAGTCCCGGACCGGCAGGCTCCAGTCCTGACAGAAAACCGCAAAGGGGTACCGAGCCACGGCCTCGTCCGCCAGCGGTCGGACGCTCGGCGTGGTGGCGGCACCCTCCAGTCGGACGATCCACTCGGCCAGCCCCGGCCACCGCCAGGTGTCGTAGAGCTTCTTGTGGGCGAGGCGGCTCAGCTCGAACGGCGCGAGCGCGGCGCTGGCCTGGTCCGGGTCGGTCAGCGAGCCACGCTCGGCCCGAGCGTGCAGCCCGGCCCAGATCGCCCGGAAGTCCCGACCGTGCAGGGCACATGACGTGGACCGCGCACACCAGGCAACGAACTCGTCGAACCCGTCCTCCGCGGTGCTGGCCTGGGTGTCCAGGAAGGCGCGGGTGCCGAGGCTGTGGTCCATCGTGGCCTCCAGCACCATGGCCCGGACCCGGTCGGGGTACAGCTCGGCGTACCGCTGCCCGAGCACTGTGCCGTACGAGCTGCCGTGGAAGGTCAGCTGCCGTTCGCCGAGCGCGGCGCGGACCGCGTCCAGGTCACGGGCGGCGCTGGTGGTGTCGACGTGGTCGTAGAGCGCCCCGGTGCGGGCCCGGCAGTCGGCGCGCAGCAGCGCGTTGTCGGCCAGGACGGCGTCGAACTGGGCCTGGTCGGCGATCAGCTGCGGTTGCCGGGCGAGCAGGTCCCGGGAACAGACCACCGGGTGGCTGCCACCGGTGCCGCGCGGGTCGAAGCTGACGATGTCGAACCGGGCGCGCAGGTCGGCACTGAACCGGGAGCTGCCCTTCACCACCCGGTCGACCCCGCTGTCGCCCGGCCCGCCGGGGCCGAAGACCAGCGCGCCCTGCCGGGTTGCCGGGTTGGCGACCCGGCGGGCCAACGACAGGTCGAAGCGCTCACCCCGGGGTCGGTTCCAGTCCACCGGCAGCGACAGGGTGCCGCACTCGGCGCTGGCGTCCTTGGCGCAGGGCCGCCAGTCGATCGTCGGAGCGGGCTGGGGTCGGGCGGCGGCCGGGCTCGCCGGGGTCAGGCCGGCGGCGGTGAGGGCCAGGGCGACCGCCCAGCCCACGGCGGATTTGCGTACGCGCAGCATGAGGTGTTGTCCTCTCCTTGAAGGAGCGTTGCCGGTGAAACTCGCCCACTGGGCGAGGTGATGCTGCTTCCACCCGGGCCGTCGAGTAGCCGCTCGACGGCCCGGGGCCTCTTTCGTCCGCCGAGGTCAGTCGACCTCGCGCAGGACGCGTTCCAGCGTGGTCATCCGGGTCTCCATCCCGCCCAGCCGGCCATCCATCGCCGCGAGCAGTCGGGCGTTCTCCGCCTGGGCCTGCGCGGCGGTCTCGGCGAGCAGGCGGTAGTCGTCCGCACGGGCCGCCTCGTACCGGGCCCGCCGGGTCTTGGCGAGCTGCACCACGCTCACCGTGAACACGCTGATCAGCAGGGCGAAGATGCCGATCGCGCCGACCACCTCGGTCCAGTCGTGGTCGCTCATCGCTGCGCTCCGGGCTGCTCGGACGAGTCGGGCACGGTCAACGTCTGGACCGCCGCAGCGATCACCTCGGGGGTGAGTGTGAGCACGAACGGCTCCACCTCGTAGTAGTTCATGGCCTTCCCGTCCTCCGACAACTCCAGGCGGGCGGTGACCAGCCCGGCCGCCGCCAGCTTCCGTAGGTGGACCTGCAACAGCGCCCGGCTGATGCCCAGTTGCCGGGCCAGCCCGCTGACGTACGCACGCTCGCGGGCCAGCGCGGCGACGACCCGCAGCCGGTGCGGGTTGGCCAGGGTGGCCAGCACCCGGACCAGATCGTCGCCGGTCGGCGGTGGAGCGGTGCTCATAACCAGCCCTTGCACATGCCAAGGAAAGTTAGCAGGTGTTGCCCCGCGGCGCTACGGGACGGAGACGGAATCAGGGGGATCTCAGGGTCGCGGGAAAGGCCCGGACACACAGCACGCCGGGCCGGTGATGATCACCGGCCCGGCGTGCGGGTTACGTCGTACGTCAGCTCTTGAAGGCGTCCTTGATCTTCTCACCGGCCTGCTTGAGCTTGGCGGTGGACTGGTCAGCGCGACCCTCCGCCTCCAGCTGCTCGTTGTCGGTGGCCCGACCGGCGCCTTCCTTCAGCTTGCCGGTCGCGTCCTCGGTGGCGTTGTTGATCTTGTCGTCGAATCCCATTGCCAACCTCCATTGCAAGCGTCGCTACAACCACAGAGGTACCCCCGCCGTCGCCGGCTCAACCATTACCGTCGTCACAGATCGGCGGCGGCCGGACGAAAGCGACGCAACCGCAGGCTGTTGGCCACCACGAAGACCGAGGACAGCGCCATCGTGGCACCGGCGATCATCGGGTTGAGCAGCCCGGCGGCGGCCAACGGCAGGGCCGCCACGTTGTAGCCGAACGCCCAGAACAGGTTGCCCCGGATGGTGCCGAGCGTGCGTCGGGACAACCGGATGGCGTCCACCGCGGCGGCCAGATCGCCCCGGACGAGGGTGAGGTCGGCCGCCTCGATCGCCACGTCGGTGCCGGTGCCCATGGCCAGCCCCAGATCGGCCTGGGCCAGCGCCGGGGCATCGTTGACCCCGTCACCGACCATCGCCACCGACCGCCCCTCGGCCTGGAGCCGCTTGATCACGTCGACCTTCCCGGCCGGCAGCACCTCGGCGATCACCTCGTCCACACCCACCTCGGCGGCGACCGCGCGAGCCACTGTGGTGTTGTCCCCGGTGAGCAGGACCGGGGTAAGCCCAAGCCCGCGCAGCCGGGCCACCGCCGCCCGGCTGGTCGGCCGGACCACGTCGGCGACCGCGAGCACCCCGCGGGCCCGTCCGTCCCACCCGGCGACGATCGCCGTACGGCCGACGGTCTCCGCGTCGCGGACGGCCCACTCGACCTCCGGCGGCACCTCGATCTCGCGCTCGCGCAGCAGCCGGACCCGGCCGACCAGCACGGCCCGACCCTCGACCGTGCCGCTCACCCCCAGCCCGTCGAGGTTGCCGAAGGCGGTCACCGGAGGCAGCGCGCCCGCGTCGCTGGCCGCCCCGGCGACCGCACGGGCGATCGGGTGCTCGGAGGCGGCCTCCACCGCCCCGGCGAGCCGGAGCAGCTCGGCCCGGTCCACACCGCTCGCCGGCACCACGTCCACCAGTGTCATCCGGCCGGTCGTCACGGTGCCGGTCTTGTCGAGCACGACGGTGTCCACCCGGCGGGTCGACTCCAGCACCTCCGGTCCCTTGATCAGCACACCGAGCTGCGCGCCTCGGCCGGTGCCGACCAGCAGCGCGGTCGGGGTGGCCAGGCCGAGCGCGCAGGGACAGGCGATGATCAGCACGGCCACGGCGGCGGTGAACGCGGCGGTCGGACCGGCCCCGGTGCCGAGCCACCAGCCGAGCGTGCCGACAGCGAGGGTGATGACGATCGGCACGAAGACCCCGGAGATCCGGTCCGCCAGCCGCTGCACGGCCGCCTTGCCGCTCTGCGCCTGCTCGACCAGATCGGCCATCCGGGCGAGCTGGGTGTCCGCGCCGACCCGGGTGGCGGTGACGATCAACCGCCCGCCCGCGTTGATCGTCGCGCCGACCACCGCATCGCCCGGGGCGACCTCGACCGGCACCGACTCACCGGTGAGCATGCTGGCGTCGACCGCCGAGGTGCCCTCGTCGACCACCCCGTCGGTGGCGATCTTCTCCCCGGGTCGGACCACGAACCGGTCACCGACGACGAGCCGGTCCACCGGGATCAGCGTCTCCACGCCGTCGCGCAGCACCGCCACGTCCTTGGCGCCGAGGTCGAGCAGGGCGCGCAGGGCGGCGCCGGCGGTGCGCTTGGACCGGGCCTCGAAGTAGCGACCGGCCAGGATGAACACGGTGACCCCGGCGGCGGCCTCCAGGTAGATGTTGCCGGCGCCGTCGGTCCGGGTGATGTCGAAGCGGAACGGGTGCGTCATCCCCGGCATCCCCGCGTCACCGAGGAAGAGCGCCCAGAGCGACCAGCCGAACGCGGCCAGGGTGCCGAGCGACACCAGCGTGTCCATGGTGGCCGCACCGTGCCGCAGGTTCGTCCAGGCGGCCCGGTGGAACGGCAGCCCACCCCAGACCACCACCGGGGCGGCCAGGGTCAGCGACAGCCACTGCCAGTAGTCGAACTGCCAGGCCGGGACCATGGCCAGCAGGACCACCGGCACGCTCAGGGCCACCGACACCCAGAGCCGGGTACGCGGACCCCGCAACGGGTCCACCGGGGGTTCCGCGCTGGGCGGGGCCGGCAGCGCCGCCGTGTAGCCGGTCTTCTGCACGGTCCCGATCAGGTCGTCCGGCGTGACGCCGTCGGCGTACCGGACGGTCGCCTTCTCGGTGGCGTAGTTGACGGTGGCGCTCACCCCGTCCATCCGGTTGAGCTTCTTCTCGATCCGGGCGGCGCACGCGGCGCAGGTCATCCCGCCGATCGCGAGTTCGATCCGGTTCGGCGCCTCGGGCAGCGGTCTGCTGGTGGTGGTCATCGTCTGGTCCCGTCAGTTGTGTCCGTGCCCGGGGGTGCCGTGGTCGGCCCCGCCGGTCGGCGCGGGTCCGCTCGGGGTGGGGGCGGCTCCGGTCGGGGTAGCGCCAGCGACCACTGTGAACTCGGCGGTGTGCACCCGCCCGCCGTGCTGAAAGTCGAGGTAAAGCCGGTAGCTGCCGGCCGAGGGCACCTCGGCGAGGAAGGTGACGGCCGGACCGGGCCGGGTGCGCCCATCGCCCGGCGTCCCGTCCGGGTGCACGTGCAGGTACGCCAGATCGCCCCGGCGCAGTGCCACCAGGTGCCCGTACGCGCCCAGGTAGGGCTCCAGGTCGGTGACCGGCTGCCCGTCCCGGCTGACGGTCAGTGTCAGCGATGACGTGCGGCCGGGCTGCGGCGTGCCGGTCACTGTGACCGTGTAGCCGTCGACGGTGGTGCTGGTCGCCGGGGCGGGCAACGGCCGTTCGGTCAGCTCGCCGGGGACGGTCACGTCCACGCCGAGGGTCAGCGGTTCACCCCCGGTCGGGGTGAAGTCGGCGAACGCCCGCCACTGCCCGGGGCCGGTCAGCGGGGTGTCGACCCGCCAGGTGCCGTCCGGGGCCAGGTCGGGGTGGACGTGGCGGAAGCCGGAGAGGTCCCGGCGGGCGACGATCAGGTGCATCGTCTTGTCGTGTGCCACCTCGTACCGGGTGACCGGGCGGCCGTCCGGGCCGGCGATCCGGAAGGCGAACTCGTCGGCCGGGGCGTCGACCGGTTCGAGGGTGTAGCCGCGTTCGGAGACGAGCAGGCCGCCGGGGAACCGGTCGGCCGTCCCGCCGTGCTCGTCCGTCGCCGGGGAGGCGTCGTCGTGCCGGCTCTCGGCGACCGGTGCGCTGTCGACGACCCGGCCGACCCCGTACGTCGCGCTGAAGACCGCCGCCAGGCCGACGGCGAACCCAGCCAGTTTCGTCACGGTGCGCATGCCGGCCCGCCGATCACGCGTCGACGAGGTCGTAACCGGCCTCGTCGACGGCGGCCCGGACAACCGCGGTGTCCAGTGGCTGATCGCTGCTGACGGTGACCCGGCCGGCGGCGAGGTCGACCTGGACGTCACGCACGCCCGCGATGGCGCCGACCTCGGCGCTCACCGCGCTGACGCAGTGCCCACAGGTCATGCCCTGCACCTGGTACGTCGTGTTGACCATCGGTTCGTCTCCTTTTCCGTACCGGTACCCCGTGGGGGTATCCGAGCAGGATAGGACCGTACCATACCCCCTGGGGGTACGCTATCCTGGTCGACATGACCGCTCCCACCCCGATCCGCGGATACACCGCCAGCAAGGACCAGCTGCTCGCGCGGCTCCGCCGCGTCGAGGGGCAGGTCCGGGGCATCGAGAAGATGGTCGACGACGACCGCTACTGCATCGACGTGCTCACCCAGATCTCCGCCATCCAGGCCGCCCTCGACAAGGTGGCCCTCGGGCTGCTCGACGGGCACGCCCGGCACTGCATGCACGAGGGCGCCGCCGAAGGCCGGGCCGACGAGATGGCCAACGAGATGATGGCGGCTGTCGGCCGGCTCATGAAGCGCGGCTGACCGCCCTCAGTCCGGCGCGGGGTCGAGACGAACCCTGCGCAGCAACTGCGCGTTGAGCGCCACCACGATGGTGGACGCCGACATCAGCACCGCGGCCACCGCCGGGCTCAACGCCACACCGGCCCGGGCCAGCACCCCGGCGGCCAGCGGCAGCGCCACCACGTTGTAGCCGGCCGCCCAGGCCAGGTTCTGTCGCATCTTCCGGTACGACGCCCGGGACAACCGGACCACGGCACCCACCCCACGCGGGTCCGAGGACGCCAGCACCACCCCGGCGGACTCGATCGCCACATCGGTGCCCGCGCCGATCGCGATGCCCACGTCCGCCCGGGCCAGCGCCGGCGCGTCGTTCACCCCGTCGCCGACCATCGCCACCACCAGCCCCCGCCGCTGGAGCTCAGCGACCCGATCGTCCTTCTCCGCTGGCAGCACCTCGGCGAAGACCTCGTCGACTCCGGGCCGGAAGCCGAGTTCGGCGGCGACCGCATCGGCCACCGGCCGCGCGTCACCGGTGATCATGGCGATGGTCCGCACGCCCTCGGCGCGCAGTTCGTCGACGGCGCGCCGGGCCTCCGGACGCACCTCGTCGGCCAACGCGAACGCACCGAGCACGGCCTCCGGCAGCCGCACCAGGTACAGCACCGCGGCACCCCGCGCCGACCACCGCCCGGTCACCTCCTCCAGCTCCGCCGGCAGCGACAAGCCCAGCTCCCGCAGCAGCGCCGGCCCGCCCACCGCGTACTCCGTACCGTCGATGGTCGCCTGCACACCGCGGCCCGGCAGCGACCGGAACCCGGCGGCCCGGGCCGGGCCGACCCGCCCGGCGGCCGCCACGATCGCCCGGGCCAACGGATGTTCGCTCTCCGACTCGACGCCGGCCGCGATCCGCAGCACCTCGTCCGGCTCGACGCCGGGCGCCGTCACCAGGTCGGTCACCCCGTGCTCACCCCGGGTCAGCGTGCCGGTCTTGTCGAAGAGCACCGCGCCGACGGTCCGCATCCGCTCCAACGCCAACCGGTCCTTGACCAGGATCCCGGACCGCGCGGCGAGGGCGGTGGAGAGCGCGACGACCAGCGGGATGGCGAGGCCCAGCGCGTGCGGGCAGGCAATCACCAGAACGGTGACCGCACGGACCACCGCCTCGTCCGGCCGACCGAGCGCGGTCCACACCAGCACGGTCAGCACAGCGGTGCCGGTGGCCACGTAGAACAGCGCGGCGGCGAACCGGTCGGCCAACAGTTGGGCCCGGCCGCCGGACCCCTGTGCCTGCGCGACCATCCGCTGGATGCCGGCCAGGGCGGTCTGCTCACCCAACGCCTCGACCCGCACCCGGATCGCCGAGTCGGTGGCGACGGTGCCGGCCACCACCCGGTCACCGGTCGATCGGGCGACCGGTCGCGACTCGCCAGTGATCATTGATTCGTCCAGCTCGGCGGCCCCGTCGACGACCCGGCCGTCCGCCGGCACCCGACCCCCCGGCCGGACCAGCACCACGTCCCCGATCCGCAGACCGGTCACCGGCACCGCCTCGACGCGCCCGTCCGCCACCACCCGTTCGGCCTCGTCCGGCAGCAGCGCGGCCAGCGCCGCCAGCGCTCCCCGGGCCTGCCCGATGGCCTTCATCTCCTGCCAGTGCCCGAGCAGCATGATGGTGACCAGCGCGGCCAACTCCCACCAGAAATCCAGGTCGAAGGCGCCGACGCTGGTCGCCAGGGACGCGGTGTAGGCGACGGTGATCGCCATCGCGACCAGCAGCATCATCCCGGGCGCCCGGTCCCGCACCTCCCGGACCGCACCGACCAGGAACGGCCAACCGCCCCACCAGAACACCACCGAGCCGAGCACCGGACCCACCCAGGACCGACCGGGAACGTTTCCGGCCAGGCCCAGCTGATCCGACACGAGATGGCTGGTCAGCACCACCGGGATGGTCAACACCAGGCAGACCCAGAACCGGCGGCGGAACATCGCCGGATCGTGCCCGGCGTGCTTGTCGTGCGGCATGGGTCCGGCGCGGCGCTGGTGGTCGGGGTCGGACGGTGACGAAGCGGGCATGGCTCCAACATGCCGCCCCGGGGACCGCCGCGCGGGCGGTTCGGCCGCGACACTCCGCCACGACCTGCAGCCCCCGGACGGGCTGGCTAGCATCTCCACGATGGCCCTCCGTATGCCGCTGCACAGTCGGGCACTGGCGCCGCCACCACGTGGCGTCGTCGCCGGCCGACCGGGCCGAGCACTGACCGTCCGTGATCAAGCGGTCGTCAGGCAGCGATCCGCCCCGCCATCCGCCGCGTTTCCACCGCAACGGTGAACCGCCCGGCCCGCTGACCCGTACCCCGCACCGGATCGTTGGGAGTCTCGCCTTGGGTTCCGACCACACCCGCCCGGCTCCGTCCGCCCCGCCGAGGGTGCGACGGATCCTCGTCGTGACGGTGGTACCCCTCTTCGTCGCCACCGTGCTCGCCGCGGTGCTGCTCTGGCCGCGCGGCGGGTCACCGCAGACCGATGGCGGCGCGGACGTGCCGCGCTACCCCGGCACCGTCACCCGGGTGGTGAGCGAGCCGTGCCCGCCGGCGCCGTCGGCCCCCGAGGGCACCCCGAGCATCGGCGACGGACGGTGCGGCACTGTCGACGTCCGGGTGGACGACGGGCCGACCGCCGGCCAGCAGGTGCAGACGCCGGTGCCGGACGGACCCGGCGCACCCCGGGTCGAGGTCGGCGACGAGGTCATCCTGGTCGAGCTGGCCGATCCGGTCGATCCCACCACCAGCAACTGGAACATCGCCGAGCACCAGCGCGGCACCCCGATGCTGTGGCTGGCGGTGGTCTTCGCGGCCGCGATCGTGGCGTTCGGTCGGTGGCGGGGTCTGGCCGCGCTCGCCGGGCTGGCCGCCAGCTTCGCCATCCTGCTCACCTTCGTGCTGCCGGGCATCGGCGCCGGCAGGTCACCACTGTTGGTGGCGGTGGTCGGCGCGGCCCTGATCATGTTCGTGGTGCTCTATCTGACGCACGGGGTCACCGCACAGACCTCGGTAGCGGTGCTCGGCACCCTGGGCAGCCTGGTGCTGACCGGCGTGCTGGCCACCATCGCCACGGCCGCGACCCACCTCACCGGCTTCGGCAGCGAGGACGCCACCACCCTGTCGATGTTCCAGGGCGACGTGGACCTGCGCGGTCTGCTGCTCGCCGGGATCATCATCGGCTCGCTCGGGGTGCTCGACGACGTGACGGTCACCCAGGCGGCCACCGTCACCGAGCTGGCGAACGCCAACCCCGGGCTGACCCGCTTGCAGCTCTACCGGGCGGCCACCCGGGTCGGCCGTGCGCACATCGCCTCCACTGTCAACACCATCGTGCTGGCGTACGCGGGCGCGTCACTACCCCTGCTGCTCCTGCTCACCGCCGACTCGCGACCGATCGGGCAGATCCTCACCAGTGAGTTCCTCGCCCAGGAGATCGTCCGCAGCGCGGTCGCCACCCTCGGTCTGATCGCCGCCGTGCCGCTGACCACCGGGCTGGCCGCGGTGGTGACCGCCGCCGGGCGCACCGACGCCACGTCGTCCGTCGACGCTCCCGCCGCGCGCCCCCAGCCGGACCGCACCGAGGCGCTGGCCGCACTCATCGCACCGCGAACGGCCGGCTCCGGCGAGCCGGACCAGCCGCGGGCCGCACCCCCACCCGAGGCCACCGACCGGTGGCCGGAGTCGAACAGGAGCACGGATACGGCATGGTGACACTCCTCAGCGTGACCAGATCGGGCATCCACCCTGAGAACCACGTCACTGGTCACTCAACGTTATGGCGAAATGACGCTTTTGGTCGGCATCCAGGCGTAGCTCAGCCGGTCGACTCTCGGGTAACCTCGCTGCCGGTCACCGATGAAGGCGCGAAGCGGCGCCTGCGGTGCCACCGCCCAATCGCCAACCGGCGAGCCGGGGACCCAGGTACGTGGGGTGAATCCGCGTCAGCGGTAGGGGCCACTTCCGCCCCGAACCCGTCAGCTAACCCGGTCGGCGGTCGACGGAAGGAAACATTGTGACGGCACCCCTACGCCGCTGGTTGACACCCGTGGTGGCCGTGATCGCCGCACTGACCGTGCTCGCCGGGCCCCTCCCGGCACATGCCGCCCCGACGAACCCCACACCGTCCGGGCACGAGGAGGACGGCGAGCCCAAGCTGCTCAACGACGTCATCGAGCAGGCCAACCGCGACTACTCCGCCGCCAAGTCCAAGCTGGACAAATCCAAGAAGCGGCAGAGCGAGTTGGCGGCCGAGGTCGACCGGGCCAACGCCGACCTGGCCGCGCTGGCCCCGCAGGTCGGGCAGATCGCCGCCCAGGCATACCGGACCGGCCGGATCGGCGCGATCGCGATGCTGCTGGAGAGCGACGCCCCCGACTCGTTCGTCCAGCGCGCCGCGGTGCTCGACGAGATGAACATGGTCAACGAGAAGAAGCTCTCCGAGGTCAACGTGGTGAAGGCCCGCGCCGAGCAGGCCAAGCTGGCCCTCGACACGGAGGTTCGGGAGCAGCAGAAGCAGACCGCCCTGATGGCGAAGCGGAAGAGCGAGGCCGACAAGGCCCTCTCCCTCGTCGGCGGTAAGGGCTTCACCGGCGGCCTGGTGGACGCCACCTCCCCGGTCGCGAAGATCGGCCCGGGTCGCACGGCCGACGGCGACTGGAAGCCCCAGTCGTGCAGCGAGAACGACCCCACCACGTCCGGCTGCATCACCCCCCGCACGCTGCACGCGTACAAGGAGGTCAAGCGGGCCGGCTTCAACCGGTTCGTCGGCTGCTACCGCCCCGGCGGGCCGTGGGAGCACCCGAAGGGCCGCGCCTGCGACTGGTCGCTACAGAAGAGCGGCTTCTCTCCGTGGCACAACGAGGACACCCGCACGTACGGCAACAACGTCGCCGCGTTCCTCATCCGTAACGCCGACCGGCTCGGCATCTACTACGTGATCTGGAACCGGCAGATCTGGTTCCCGGCCACCGGCTGGAGTTCGTACAGCGGGCCGTCGAACCACACCGACCACGTCCACATGTCGCTGCTCTGACCCCGCACGATCCCCGTCGAGGGCCGTTCCGCGTGTCGCGGAGCGGCCCTCGTCGCGTCAGACGGTGGCGGCCGCGGCCGAGTCGCTCGACTCGGGCGATCCGGTCCGGGTGTCCGGCGTCGCGAAGCCAGCCGGCACGGCGGCCACCTGGCGCACCGCTCCGGCGGCCAGCCGGTAGGACACCCCCACCACCGCGCACCGACCCTGCGCCACCTCTTCGGCCAGCACCGGGGACTGCCCGAGCAACGTCTCGACGGTCTGTGCGATGTGGATGTCGATGATGCCGTCGATGTCGTCCACACCCTCGGCGTCGGCCCGGCGCAGGCTGGGCAGCACCGCGTCGACCACCGCGCGCAGGTGGCCACCCGGTGCGGTACCGGTCGCGGCGGACTCCCGGGCGGCCTGCACGGCACCGCACGAGTCGTGACCGAGCACCACCACCAGCGGAGTGCCGAGCACGGTCACCGCGTACTCGACGCTGCCGAGCACCTCGGGGCCGGCGGTGTGCCCGGCCGTACGAACCACGAACAGGTCGCCCAGCCCCCGGTCGAAGATGATCTCGGCGGCCAGCCGGGAGTCGGAGCAGCCGACGATCACCGCGAACGGGTGTTGCCCGTCGGCCACGGCGGCCCGGCGCCCGGCATCCTGGTTGGGGTGCCGCGGGGCGCCACCGACGAAGCGTCGGTTGCCGGCGATCAGCTCGGCGTACGCCAGGGCGGGCTCGCTGAGCGCGGACTCCCGGTCGGTGGTCCGCTGCGAACCCGGCTGGCCGCCGGAGCGCCCGGTCTGACTCATCCCGCACCTCGTCTCGACGCATTTGACCTGGTCAAACCGGCTTTCCGCCGGCCGGGCGGCGGGGCCGCCGGCCCGTGCTCCACGGTCACACGCACCGTAAGATGCGTCAAGGGATGCGTGATTTAGATTTCATACGTTGACGTTGGTCGCCCCCTGGGCAACCTTTCCGGGGCAGGGCGGGCAAGACTCTCGCGAGGGCAGGCGGACATCGGGAAAGGCGGTCAAACGATGACGAGCACGGTGACGGGCGACACCAGCGGCGGGCGGAACTGGACGTTCCTCACCAACCACGGGCACGTACTGCTGGCCATCGCCCGCGATCCGACCGCCCGGCTGCGCGACGTCGCGGCCGAGGTCGGCGTGACCGAACGGGCCGCGCAGGCGATCGTCGCCGACCTGGAGGCGGGCGGTTACCTGCACCGCACCCGGGTCGGGCGACGCAACGAGTACACCCTCAACCCGGCCGGCCGGTTCCGGCACCCCGCCGAGGCCGACCGGCAGGTCGGCGACCTGCTCGCGCTCTTCGCCGACACTCCCGCCGCAAAGGCACACCCCCGGGCCTGACCCCCGTCACCAGGGGCCGCTGCCCAACGGTCACGGCGGTAACCTTTGCGGGTGCGCGAATGCCCGCCGTTGAGCGCGACCCCGTCCCGACGTGCCCTTCGCGGCATCCTCAGTGGAGCGCTGGCGGCCCTGCTCGGCGCCGGCCTGGTGGCACCCTCCCCGGCAACCGCCGCACCGCCCCTCTGCGGCCCCCCCGGTGCCGAGAGCCTGACCCAGATGCCGTGGGCGCTACGCCGGCTGGAGCCGTCCTCGGCGTGGCCGCTGTCCCGGGGCGCCGGGATCACGGTGGCCGTGATCGACTCCGGTGTCTCCGCCGCCCACCCGCTCCTCAAGGGCCAGGTGCTCGAGGGTCGCGACTTCAACGGCCTGCCGGCCCGGCAGGGCCAGTGCGACGAGGCCGGGCACGGCACGCTGATCGCCGGCATCATCGCGGGCCGGGAAGGCACCGTGGTCCCGTTCAGCGGCATCGCCCCGGCTGCCCGCATCCTGCCGATCCGGGTCCTACCGGAGCTCGGGGAGGTCACCAACCCGCAACTCCCCGCACAGATCGCGGCGGCCATCGACTGGGCGGTCGGCCAGGGCGCCGACGTGATCAACCTGTCCCTGACCACGATTCCCCGCCCCGAACTGACCGCGGCCGTCGAGCGCGCGCTGGCCAAAGGGGTGGTGCTGGTCGCCGCCGCGGGCAACCGGAAGGAAGACTCCCAGAACCGGCCGGGCTACCCGGCCGCGTACCCGGGAGTGATCGCGGTCGGTGGGGTGGACGAGCAGGGCGGCCACGTCGGCACCTCGATCAGCGGCGACTACGTCGACATCGCCGCACCGGGGATGAACATCGTCGGGCCGGCGCCCGGAAACACCGGCTACCGCACCGTGCCGGAGGGCGGCACCAGCTACGCGGCCGCGTACGTCTCGGGAGTGGCCGCGCTGGTCCGGGCGGCCTACCCGAATCTCAGCCCGCAGCAGGTCGCGGACCGGCTGCAACGCACCGCCGACAACCCACCCGAGGGCCACAACGCCGACATCGGCTACGGGATGGTCAACCCGTACCGGGCGGTGTCGAGCCTGCTCGGCACCCGGGCGAACCCGCCCGCCAGCGCGCTCCCGGCGCCCGCCGTGCCGGACGACCCGCTGAGCTGGCAGCGCCCCGTCGCGATCTGGGCGGCGGTCATCGGCGCTCTGCTCGCCGGGCTGCTGCTGGTCGCGCGACCGATCATGGCCCGGGGCCGCCGACGCGACTGGCGCCCCGGCCGACGCACCGACGCACCAACTGCCGGCTGAGCGGAGCCCCGCCGCAGGGCGGTGCCGACACCTGCGGCAATGCAGAGCGGCTCCGGGCCGGACGAACCGGACCGGAGCCGCTCGAGCGAATGCCTCAGCTCCACACCTTGGAGTTGCTCATCTCCGTGGTGAGGTAGTTCTCGCGGGCGATGCCCACGGCACCGCCGATCTCGTTCAGGATCCGGTTGATGTCCCGGACCGCCGCGTCCCACTTCGCCTGGTGCTGCTCGTAGGCAACCCGGTCCTCGCCGTCCCAGTGCAGCTTGGTCAGCATCGACCGCAGCGTGTCAAGCTTTTCCTCGAGGGTCTTCGAGATGGCCTGCATCTGCTGGTTGCTGCTCTCGAGGACCGCATAGTCAACTTTGATCGTCACGATTTCCTCCTCTGCCGGCTACGGATCACGGGTTGAGAGCAGAGTGGAACTTGTCCAGCATCTGCTGCTGCTCTTCGTCGTTGACCTGGTGCGTCGTACCCGACTTGTCGAGCAGGTCAGCGATGCTGTCCATCGCCGTCAGCAGTTTGCTGGTGTCCTCCTGCCAGCGCGTCATCAGCGACTGGAAGCCCGTGGACGCCTGACCTTTCCACGCGATGGCCAGGTCGTCGACCACGTTCCACAGCTTCTTCAGCTCGCCGTCGACCTCGCTGCGCGTGGACCGCACGTCACTCGCGGCGGTATGCAGAGTCGCAGCTTCGACCTCGAACGCCATGCTTCACACCCTTCCGTCTGTTGTGGTGGCGGCTTCGCCGCACCCCTCCCCCGCGGCAAGGCAGCATCACCCCACCGACGGACACTCCTGTGAAGACCGTAGCGGAACCTGTCCAACCCCCGCAGCCCTGACCGGTGACGTTCGATGGATGGTGGTGAATCGGGCCGAGACGGCCCACCACCTCCTACCGAACGACGGATCTCACTCAGGCCGGATCAGACCAGGCGGTCTGAATCAGCTGCTGACCATCGCGGCGGCGAACCAGGGTGCCCCGGCCGGGCGGTTGCGGACTCGGTCGCAACGTGCCGAAGACCGCACCCTCCTCCCGGTTGCCGGACATCAGCAGGCCCGGCGAGTCCAACTCGCGCAGCCGTTGCAGCACCGGCTCGTAGAGCGCCCTGGACACCCCGCCGACCCGACGCGTGATGATCAGGTGCAGACCGATGTCGCGGGCCTGCGGCAACAGCTCCTGCAGGGCGCTGAGCGGGTTGCTGCCACCGGAGGCCACCAGGTCGTAGTCGTCCACCAGGATGTACAGATCCGGACCCTTCCACCAGCTCCGATCGCGCAGCTGGGCGGTGGTCACGTCCGGGCCGGGCAGTCGGTTGGAGAGTGCGCTGCGGATCGACCCGAGCCCCTGGGCGAACGCCTGGTTCGACGGGGCGTAGTCGAGCAGGTGGTCACCCTCCACCGCTCCCAGCAGGCCACGCCGGTAGTCGGCGATCACCAGCCGGGCCTGCGCCGGCGTGTACCGCTCGGTGATCCCCCGGGCGATCAGGCGCAGCAGGTTGGTCTTGCCGCACTCCGCGTCGCCGAAGACCGTCAGGTGCGGCTCGTTGGCCAGGTCCAGGTAGACCGGCGCGAGCGCCGACTCGTTGACACCGATCGGGAGCCCGGGCGCCGACCGGTCGATGACCCGGGCCAGCTCCGCCACCGGCAGCCGGCGCGGCAGCAACCGCACCTTCGGCGCCGGGCGACCCGGCCAGTTCGCCGCCACGTGCCCGGCCAGCGACAGCGATGCCTCGCTCAGATCCTCGATGTCACGTCGACCGTCGATTCGCGAGATGGCGGTGAGGAAGTGCAGCTTGTCCCGGGTCAGGCCCCGACCGGGCGACTTCTCCGGCACGTTGTTCGCCGCGCGGCGGTCGATCTCGGACTCCGACGCGTCGCCGAGGCGCAACTCCAACTTGGTGCCGAGCAGATCCCGCATGTTGATCCGGATCTCCGCCCACCGCACGGCGGTGAGCACCACGTGCACACCGAAGCCGAGGCCCCGGTTGGCCAACGTGGTGATGGTCTGCTCCAACTCCTCGTACTCCTGGCGCAGCGTGTTCCACCCGTCCACCACCAGGAACACGTCACCGAACGGGTCGTCCGCGAACTCACCGGCGGCCCGGCGACGGCGGTAGCTCGCCACCGAGTCGATGCCGTGCTGGGCGAAACGACTCTCCCGGTCGTCCAGCACGGCGACCACCTCGGCCACCGTGCGGCGAACCGCCTCGACGTCGCGCCGACCGGCCACCCCGGCCAGGTGCGGCAACCGCTCCATGCTGCGCAGCGCGCCCCCACCGAAGTCCAGGCAGAAGAACTGCACCTCGCGCGGCGTGTGGGTGAGGGCCAGTGAGGCGAGCAGCGTACGCAGCATCGTGCTCTTGCCACTCAGCGACCGACCGACGATGACCACGTTGCCGCCGGCCCCGGCCAGCTCGACCATCATCGGGTCCCGACGCTGCTCGTAGGGGCGGTCCACGACGCCGACCGGCACGGTCAGCCGACCACGGCCGGGCCAGGACGCGGTGCACAACCCGTAGGTCGGGTCGACCGCCAGCGGGCCGAGCAGCTCACCCAGGCCCGGCGGGTCGGCCAACGGCGGCAGCCACACCTGGTGGGCCGGGCGGCCCCGACCCTTGAGCTGGTCGATCAGCACGTCGAGCATCGCCACGGCCTTGCCGTCGGCCGGCTGTTCCGGCTCCGGGGCGGTGTCCACCGGCACCTGCGGGACCTGCACCGGAACGAAGTCGAGGCCGTACGGCACGATCCGCCGCTGCACCAACGCCTGCGAGGCGGAGGCCTGCTGCCCCGGCGCCCGGTACGCCCCCGACACGTACGCGGCCCGGAAGCGCAGCATGGTGCTGGTGTCCGTCTTCAGGTAGCCGTGGCCCGGCGCGTTCGGCAGCTCGTACGCGTCCGGCACGCCGAGCACGATCCGGCTCTCCACCGCGGAGAACGTCCGCAGACCGATCCGGTACGACAGGTGCGTGTCGAGGCCCCGCAGCTTGCCCTCTTCCAGGCGCTGGCTGGCCAGCAGCAGGTGCACGCCGAGGGACCGACCCAACCGGCCGATCATCACGAACAGGTCGATGAAGTCCGGTTTGGCGGCGAGCAGTTCACTGAACTCGTCACAAATGATCAGCAGGCTGGGCATCGGAGCCAGCGGCTCGCCGGCCGAACGCGCCTTCTCGTACTCGAAGCGGGAGACGTAGTTGCCGGCCGCCCGCAGCAACTCCTGCCGGCGCACCATCTCGCCGGCGAGCGCATCGCGCATCCGGTCGACCAGCGGCAGCTCGTCGGCCAGGTTGGTGATCACCGCGCTGGTGTGCGGCAGCGCCTCCAGCGAGGCGAAGGTGGCACCACCCTTGAAGTCCACCAGGACGAAGTTCAACTCCTCCGACGAGTGGGTCACCGCCAACGCGGCCACCACCGTCCGCAGCAGTTCGCTCTTGCCGGACCCGGTCGCGCCGATCACCAGACCGTGCGGGCCCATGCCCTCGTGCGCCGACTCCTTGAAGTCGAGCTCGACCACGTTGCCGTCCGGGCCGACGCCGAGCGGGATGCGCAGTCGGTCGCGGTGGCCACGCGGGCGCCAGGTGTTCTGCACGTCCACCGCCGCGGCGTCGCCGACGCCGAGCAGGTCCGGCAGTTCGGTGCTGCGGGCCAACGGCTCGTCGCCGCCGGTCTGCTGCTGCGAGAGCCGGAACGGGGCGATCTGTCGGGCCAGCCCCTCGGCGGCCTCGGCGCTGAGCCGGTCGGGCCGACCCAGCGTCGACGACGAGCTGCCCCGGACCAGGTCGAGTGAGCTGCCGTCGCCCACGTCGAGGCAGAGCAGCCAGCGGCCGGCGTCGCGCGGCACCGTCCCGGAGAGGTCGATAACGGTGGCGCCGAGCAGCCCCGGACCCACCAGCTGGCAGGTCGGTGAGATCTCCCCGCCGTCGATCACCACGACCAGGTGCGGGGCGGTGGTCAGCGGCTTGGCCTCCGGCGCGAACCGGGGCCGCCCGCCCAACTCGGCGGCGAGCGACGCCTCGGCCTCGGCGAGGCTGGCGAAGACCAGCCGGCGCGCGCCGGCCGCGTCCGTACGACCGCTGTGGTGGGCGTGTGGCAGCCACTTCACCCAACCCCAGGACGATTGCCGGTCGGGTGCGGCGACCACCGCGATCACCAGGTCGTCAGGTGCGTGGAAGGTGGCCAGCTGCCCCAGTGCCGCCCGGGTCAGGTCGAGTACGGGCTCGCGGTCGCCGCGCAGCACCACCCGACTGAACGCGCGCACCGACAGCGCCGTGGGCAGATCGGGCACCGTGGAGTGGGCACGGACGAACCGGCGCAGCGCGATGGCGCTCATCGGCTCCAGGTCCTCCACCGGCTTCGTCTCCGGTGGGACGATCTCCACGGCGAGCCGCTGCGGGCCGAGGGCGATCCGGGTCTCGCCGAAGTCGTCCTCGGTGATCCGCCGTTCCCAGAGTCGCCGGGACGCGGCGATCGACCAGAGCGCGTCGGGCTCCGGGTGCCGCCAGGCCATCGCCGCCCGCTGCTGCTCGGCGGCGCGGCGGGTGCGCTTGCGCATCTGCGCCAGGTACCGCATGTAGTCGCGGCGATCGGCGTTCAGCTCGGCCTTGTCCTTGCCACCGCTGTTGGCCAGTGAGCCGATCGCCATGCCGAGCATCGAGACACCGAACAACCCACCGGCGACGTAGGTCATCATGCCGCCGCCCTTGCCGGCGTAGAGGAACGCCATGGCACCGACCCCGCAGAACATCGGCAGGATCATCAGCAACTGCCCCATCCCGCGGGGCGTCGGCTCGGGCAGCTCGGGAGGCGACTCCAGCAGCACCTCGCCGCGCGGTAAGGCCGGCCCCGGCTGACGCGGGAGCCGGCGGAACACCACCGTGCTCACGGCTGTCTCCTCCCCAGAAGCGGCCCCGATGACGTACGGCCGCGGCACACCGCCCGCGGGTGGGCATCGTACGTGCCCGTCATCGTAGGTAATCTGCCGTGTGCGCGGTGGACCCGGACCGCAGCATCACAGCCAGCCGATCACAGACGCACACCTGGAGGCCACTGTGGCGACGAAGACGGCGACCGGTGGTCTGAGCCGGATCACCATCGTGGCTCCGCGTACCCGGATGGATCTGGCGCTGCCGTCGGACGTGCCGATGGCCGACCTGCTTCCCACGCTGCTGCGTTACGCCGGCGAGGACATGGCCGACGAGGGTGCGCGGCACGGCGGCTGGGCACTGTCCCGGTTGGGCGGTGCGCCGCTCGACGGTGGTCGTACCGCTGCGCAGCTCAGCGTCCGGGACGGTGAGGTGCTCTACTTCAACCCCCGCTCGGACGCCGCGCCGGAGATCGTCTTCGACGACGTGGTGGACGCGGTCGCCACCGCGACCAACCAGCGCCCCGGCGCCTGGCAGGTCGGTGCGACCCGCTCCTTCGCGGTGGTCTTCGCGGCGGCGGCGCTCGGCGCCGGCGCGCTGGCAGCGCTCTTCGCCGGCCCTCCGCACCTGCCCGGCGCGCTGGCCGCGCTGCTGGTCGCGGTGGCGCTGCTGGTGGGCGCCGCAGTGCTGTCCCGGGCCGCCGGTGACAGCGGCGTCGGCGCGGTGCTGGCCCTGGTCGGCCTGGTGCACGCGGCCACCGGCGGCCTGCTGCTGCTCGGCGGCGATCGGTCGCTGACCGAGCTGGCCAGTCCACATGTCCTGCTCGCGGCGACCGCCGCGGTGGTGGCCGGCGCGGTGGCCGTGCTGGCGGTCGGCGACCGGTACCCTCTCTTCTTCGCCGCGATCGGGGTGGCGGCCGCGACCGGTCTGGGCGCGGTGCTCTGCCTGGTCCTCGGCCTCGACCCGGCGGCCTCCGCCGCGGTGGTCGCGGCGGTCGCGTTCGGCGTGGTGCCGGCGCTGCCGATGATGGCCTACCGGCTTGCCCGGCTGCCGGTGCCGTCGATCCCGACCGGTCCGGAGGACCTGAAGACCGACAGCGAGTCGGTGGACGGTCGGCAGGTGCTCCAGCGGAGCGAGCGCGCCGACCAGTTCCTGACCGGTCTGCTGTGGACGGTGTCGCTGCTGGTGCTGGGCGCGCAGTTCGTGCTGGCCCTGGACGGGCGCCTGCCGGCGGTGTTGCTCTGCCTGGTGCTGGCCCTGCTGGCGCTGCTGCGGGCCCGCCCCCTGCTGGGCCGGGCCCAGCGCACCCCGGTGCTGCTGGCCGGCACCGTGGGTCTGGGCCTGGCCGCCGCGACCACCTTCGCCGGTGGGTCGCTGCCGGTCCGGCTCGGCCTGATCCTGGGCGGGCTGGTGCTCGCCGCCGTGATCAGCCTGATCTACGGCCTGACCGTCGCCGGCAAGCGGATCTCGCCCGTCTGGGGTCGGCTGCTCGACATCGCCGAGATCCTGCTGATCATCTCCCTGGTGCCGCTCGCCTTCTGGGTCTGCGGCCTGTACGGCTGGATCGTCAACCTCCGACCCTGACCGCGCCGCGCCCCCGCAGCGGTCAGCGCGACCGCAGACCGGTGGAGACGCCCAGCGCCGACGCGACCGGAGCGGTGGCGTAGACGCCCGGAGCATGCTGACCGTCCATTGGCCGGGTCGTCGAGCCCACCCGCTCCGCGACCTCGCGGACCACCTTGACCAGGGCCTCGACGTGGTTGTCCATGGCCGCGACCCGCAGCAGCGGTGCCGCCACCCGACCGTCCGCCGAGACGGTCACGGCCACCGTGTGCGACGGCGCCGAGGTCGCGGTGATCGCGTCCACGAGCGGCGCGAGCGGGGCGTCCGAGCGGCCCCGCAGAGCCATGCAACGGTGCGTCCAGCCGCCGCCGCGCAACCCACGCCAGCTCTCCGTCGGCGCCTCAGGCACCAGGTCCAGGCCGGCGGCCGAGACGATGGCCGCGCGCAGCTCCTCGCGGCCCAACGGGCGATGGGCCAGCCCCGCCGAGGTCAGCGCCTTGCCGAGTCGGCCGATCCCGGCGGCCACCGTGCGGTGCACGCCGGTCAGCCCGCCGCCCCGACTCACCGCCTCGACCCGGGCGTCCCGGACGGTGAGCCGCACCGCCACCCAGACGGTCCGGTGAGCCGCC
This sequence comes from Micromonospora sp. NPDC005220, assembly GCF_040607895.1. NCBI lineage: Bacteria > Bacillati > Actinomycetota > Actinomycetes > Micromonosporales > Micromonosporaceae > Micromonospora > Micromonospora sp. NPDC005220. The sequence goes on along the minus strand of NZ_JBEXHP010000036.1, from coordinate 3,865 downwards.
GGCGGCGCCCCGGGTGCCGGGTACCAGACCAGCGTGTGCGCGACCACCTGGGCCCGGGAGACCGGGGCACTGAAGTCCGCGAGCACCCGTAGCGCGCGGTCCACCGCGGCGGCGTCGACGGAGCCGACCGCCGCACCGGTGGCGGACTGCAACGCGACGGCGGCGAACCAGCCCTGGTCGTCCCGCCCGATGCCGAGCCGGGTGCCGCGGTCGGTCAGCTCGATGACGCTCAGCTCGGGGGCGAGTGCGGCCAACCGCGGGTCGGTCGACGTGCCGCTGGCCAACGCGGCCGACGCGCGCTCGCCGCGTCGCCGCAGCCGGCGGCGCAGCAGCAGGTCCTCGAACCACCAGCGGCCCCCTCGGCGGGCGAAGGCCGCCAGGACGACCAGCAGCGCCGCCGGGCCCACCGCGGCGAGCACCCAGCTGGGTCCGGCCGTGGCGGCCCAGACGGCGACCACACACAACTCCAGCACGACGAGCTGCCCGACCAGCACGGGACCGACCCGCCCACGGCCGGGCCGTTCGGCCGGGGACGTCGGGCGGGCGGGAACGTCGACCGGGTCCGTGACCGCTCGGGCGGGTGGCGCCTGAACCTGCGTCATCGCTGACTGTCCCTCCTGCACGGTACGGCTCTGCGCCGGGTCGGTCCGGCGCCGGCCACGAGCGGTGGTCCCAAGGAACCACCGTCGGCCCCTTATCGTAGGGAAACCCGCGGCGGCACTCAGACCCTGATCGTCGCGGAAACACCCCGCCGGAGGTAAGTCATGCGGACCCGCCGCGACCAGGTGCAGGCGTACCGCTTCGTCACCCGCCGCATCGTCTCCGCCTTGCTGTCGGGCGATCCGGAGACCACCAACCTGCCGATGCGACGGCTCGGCATGGCCGTCTTCGGCAGTGTCCTCACTGCGGCCATCGTGCTCGGTGGGGTGGGTGCCTACGGCCAGTTGACCGGCGGCGCGGCGCCGCTGGACGACAAGACGCTGGTCATCGAACGGGAGACCGGCGCGACGTACGTGTTCATCGACGGCAAGCTGCACCCGACGCTGAACTACACGTCGGCGCGCCTCATCGTGAACGACGCGAGTGCCGAGGTGCGGACGATGTCCCAGGCGTCGCTGCGGGACCGGCCCCGCGGCGTCACCGTCGGCATCGTCGGCGCACCGGACGCCCTGCCGGACCGCAAGTCGCTGACCGGGCTGCCCTGGTCGGTCTGCGACGTGCCCGACCCGGTCGACCGGCAGCGGTCCAGCACCCGGCTGGTGATCGACCGTGCGCTGCCCGGCGGCACACCCCTGGGCGACCGCGGGGTGCTGGTCTCGGTCGACGACCAGCGGTACCTGGTCACCAACAACAGCCGGCTCCAGCTGCTCGACCCGTCCCGCACGATAACGGCGCTGCGGATGGCCGGCACCGAGCGGCTCCAGGTCGGGCAGCAACTGCTCAACGCCGTGCCGGCCGGTCCGCCGCTGCGCAGGCCGTCGCTGAGCGGCGAGGGTGAGCCCAGCAGCCGCAGGGTGGCCGGGCAGTCGTACAACGTCGGTTCGGTGTTCAAGGCCGCCGGACGGCACTACGTGCTGACTCGGGACGCTCTCGTGCCGATCAGTGAGATCACCGCTCTGTTGCTCATCAGCAACGGCGGTCGGATCACCGACATCACCCCGAACCAGGCCAGCGAGGCGTTCGAGGAACGGCGGATCGAGGAGGAGGGGGTACCGTCGACGATGCCCGCCCTCTACCCGGTGCAGCCCGGTCAGACCACGCTCTGCGCGACGTACCGGAAGGGCAGCGCGGGCGGCCCGCCGACCACCACCCTGGAGGTCTTCGACCGGGTGCCGGCCGAGCTGACCGACAACGATCCGGGCCTGATGCCGGTGCGCCAGACCAGGCGCGACGCGGTACGCACCGCCGAGGCGGTGCTGCTGCCCGGCGGCAAGGGTGTCATCGCGCAGGCCTCGCCCGGCGCCGGGACCAGCGGGTCCGGTGCCGCCGGGTCGACCATCTACCTGATCAGCCCGCAGGGCATCAGGTATCCGCTCGGCTCGGCGGAGACACTGGACGTGCTCGGCTACGGCGGGATCACCCCGCTGGCGGTGCCCGGCTCCCTGCTCGCCCTGATCCCGACCGGGCCGACCCTGGACCGCGAGGACGCGTTCGCCGTCTTCTCCACCGACGGACCGGCACCGGCCGTGCCGCCGTCGGCCACGCCGGGGTCAGGGTCACCATCCGCGACGCCGCCCTCGGGCTCGCCGTCCGCCACGCCACCGTCGGGCTCGACACCGTCGGCGCCGGCCAGTGGCGCCCCGTCGAGCGGTGGGGCCGGCGGCGGGGGGTCCACGGAATCGACTGACGCCGACGGCTGAGCAGCGTCGGCGGGTCGCCCGGAGTCGCACTGGTGGACTAATCTGGATGTCGCTGACGGTTGTCAACCAGAACAACGGGGATGTTGCCATGGCCAGGCGTACGGAAGTCGACCTGTTGTCCCTTGAGGACTTCCACGAGCACCTGGCGACGCGGTTGAGCCAGGCCGAGTCGGTGCTGCGCAAACTCAACACCGAGATGCAGTGCCGTCCGCCGGCGCTGGGCTCGTTCTTCGACGCCACCGACAAGGCGCGTCGCTACAGCGAGGTCCATCAGTCCTATGTCGAGCAGGCCGAACGGATCCGGCAGGCGGTGCTGGCGGCACAGCAGGCGACCAGCACGATCCTGAGCAACTACCGCACCGCCGAGGCGCGTAACGCGGCAAACGCCGACGATGTCACCGCCGCGCTGACCCCGGTTGACCGGGCGTTGCAGCCGAAGGGGGACGGGCGTGTCTGAATACACCCAGCGCTACCAGGGCAGCAGCCACCAGCAGCTGTACGACGGCCTGATGGCGGGCAAGCCGGAGCAGATCGAGGGCGTGGCCACCCAGTGGGCCGAGCTCAAGGGCATCCTCGACGGCCTCGGCCGGGAGTTGAGCGGAGACCTCGAGAAGCTCGGCAACACCTGGACGGGTTCGGCGGGTCAGGAATTCCATCGGCGACTCAGCCTGATCGTCGCGCACACCGACGCGTTGGGCGAAGGGATGGCCGGCATCAAGCAGGGGTTGACCATGATGGCCGACCATCTGCGCGCCGCCCACAAGCAGGCGGAGAGCCCGGAGGAGACCGACGACAACGACAAGGCGATCGGCGGTGCGATCAAGGGCGGCGCGGTCTTCGGTCTGACCGGTGCGATCGTCGGGGGCATCGCGGGTCACCAGCAGGACAAGGCCGAGCAGGAGAAGGCCCACCAGCGGATGGTGAACCTGGTGGCCGGGCTGGCCAACAGCTACGAGATCTCCGCCTACGACCGGGTGGTCGACCCGCCGCCACCGGATCCGGACACTCCGAATACCGCCAGCAAGGATCCGACGACGCCGCAGAGTGTCTCGGCCATCGCCAGGGTGAGCCGGGGCCCCAACACCGGCACCGACATCGGCCGCACCGGTGACGCGACCATCTCGACGCCCGACCGCGCCGCTCAACTGCCCGACCACGGTTCGACGACGACGGACGAGGTCGGCTCGGGTACGGGTGGCAGCCCGGCTGTCGTCACCGGCCCGGTCGGCGCTGGCAGCGGCCCCGCCAACCAGGGCACCTCCCTCGCCGGGGCGGACCCGCTGGTCGGCGGCGCGCTGCTCGCCGGAGGTGCCGCCGGGCTGGTCGGCCTGTCCGGGCCGGCCGGCGCGCCCGCCGCGGCGAGCACCGGCCCCGGCCTGCTCTACGGAGCACAGGGCGGGGCACCGGCCGGCGGCGTGTTGCGCAGCGGCGCGCTCGCTGGCTCGGGCGGCGCGCCCCCCACCTCGGCCCGACCGACCGGCGGTGGCACGGCCCCGGCGGAGAAC
>NZ_JBEXHP010000035.1:0-53219 GCF_040607895.1 Micromonospora sp. NPDC005220 | reverse complement strand
CCCGCCCCGGGCCCCGGACCGGAGCCGCTGCGGCGCCCCCCCCCCCCGCGCCGCGCCCCGGCACCCCCCCCCCGTGGTCGGCCAGCACCGCGCCGCCGGTCGGCGCGGTGCGGGGCACGGCCGCCAGGTCCCGCAGCGGTACGCCCCACCGCACCTCGCCCACCCCACCGTCGTCGGCGACGCGGGTGCAGAGCGCGCCGCCGGCGACGGCCGCGAGCCTCGGTGGGGTCGGTGGCGGGGCGTCCGGGCCGGTCGGGGCGAGGTCGGGCACCGTGGGCAGCGCGGCGAACCGGCCCAACGTCATCGGCATCGGCGCGACCTGCCCGGTGCGGGCCAGCAACAGCCCCGCCTGCAACTCGGTGATGCCGGCCAGGCCGGCGTCGAGCGCCACCGCGTACTGTCGGCCGCCGCCGGAGTTGCTCACCAGGTAGACAGTGCCGATCGCGGCACCCGGCACCCGGGTCGCGGGCCGACCCAGTGCGGGCAGGTTGAGCGGGGCGAGATCGGTGCCGGCGGACAGCGAGTTGAGGAGCGCCGGCGCCACCGGAACAGCCTGGGCCCGGGTGGTGGCGAGCGCCGCCAGCACCCGGCTGGGATCACGGACGAGGTAGCGCCGCTGGTGCCAGACCAGGTGCAGCCCACCGTCGGGGTGACGCAGCAACAGCGCGTCATCGCCCAGCGGCCGGCCGCCGTCGGGTTCGGTGCCGATCAACAGCGCGGAGCGGGGCGCCTCGACGCCCGCGCCGGCCGGGACCGTCGAGCAGACCGTCCACGCCGTGGTGGCCAGCCGGCCGGGGGCGGGCAGCGAGTCGGGGGCGTCGGCGATGCCCAACGGCAGCCCACGCGGCACTCCGTCGATCGTGCGACGGGACACCAGCACGGTCTTCGACCGGTCCGCGCCGACGATGAGCAACGCCGAGGCGTAGTTGAGCACCGGGTGCAACTTCTGCTCGCGATAGACGAACCGGGCGCCGGACTCCTTCTCCACGATCACCGCGCCCGGGTCGCGCCACCCCTTGCCGCCGCCGGCGAACAGGCCGTACAGGGCGAAACCACCGAGCCCGATCGCCGCGACCAGGACGCTGGCCAGGCCGGCGCCGGCCAGCCGCCGAAACGGCGACTGCGCGGGATCGGTCTCCCGCATGACCAGGGCGGCGACTGCCCGCTGGACGCTGAACTGGTAGGAGTGCAGCTGGTCCTGCCGCGACGGCATGAGTCCCCTCCGGTGGATCGGCCGGGCACAGGATATGCGCTGCGTCGATGTCCCGTGGACCCTGCGTGGCCGACCGTCGCGGGGCAACCGGTACCATCCATGGACGAATCCGGCGGCGAGAGGGCACCCGTGGGCGCGCGTTTCGAAGAGCTGGCCTGGCGGGAGACCCCGATCGGCGCGATCAGTCTGCGCCGACGCCGGGACCCGGCACTCCAGGTCGAGGTGTACGAGGTCAAGCTCGACGACGAGTACCTGATGTCCAGCCTCTTTCCGGTCGCGGAGATCGAGCTGGCCCGGCTCGGTCTCGCCGAGGTGACCGGTGACTCGCTCGACGTGGTGGTCGGCGGTCTCGGGTTGGGCTACACCGCCTGCGCGGCGCTGGGCGACCCCAGGGTGCGCTCGCTGCTCGTGGTGGAGGCGATCGAGGACGTGATCGACTGGCACCGGCGGGGGCTGCTGCCGTTCGTGGCGGGGCTCGCCGAGGACCCCCGGACCCGCTTCGTGCAGGCCGACTTCTTCGCGGCGGTGGCCGGTGACACCGGTTTCGACACCGAGGTGCCCGGCCGGCGGTTCGACGCGGTGCTGCTCGACGTCGACCACTCCCCGCGCAACGTCCTGCACCCGAGCCACGCGGCGTTCTATCCGCCGGCCGGGTTGCGCCGCCTGGCCGCCCTACTGCGCCCCGAGGGCGTCTTCGCGCTCTGGTCGGACGACCCGCCGGACGCCGAGTTCACCGACGCGCTCACCGAGGTGTTCGCGAGCGTACGCGCGCACGTCGTGCCGTTCGCCAACCCGCTGACCGGCGGGCAGTCGGCCAACACCGTCTACGTGGCGCGTACCGGCGCCTGATCGACTCCGGTATCCCGCTCGCGCATGGTGTCGGCCGGACGGGGAACGAGAAGCCGGGGCCGGCCGCACCAGGCGCGGCCGGTTACGGGAGGTCGACATGCGCGCACTGCTCTGGGTTGTCGGCGTCGTCGCCGGCGTGCTGATCCTGCTCGGGTTGATCCTCGAAGCCGTTCGCTGGCTGATCATCATCGGTCTGATCGCGCTGGTGATCGTGATCATCCTGGGCGTCGTCAAGGGACGGCAGGCCATGAGCCACCACTCCCGCCGACGGTGACCGACGGCGGGGCCGGTCAGAACCAGTCCGGGCGCATGTCGAGGGTCGTCCGATCGCGGCTGTCCAGCAGGTCGAACTGCGGGCCGGTGCGGGGCAACTCGACGGTGAAGAAGTAGCGGGCGGCCTGCCGCTTGCCGGCGTGGAACGCGTCGCCGGCCCCCTCCGGCGGCAGCGCCAGCACCTGCTCCAACCACATCCACGCGATCACCACGTGCCCGACGGCCTCCAGGTAGGTGCTGGCGTTGGCCAGCGCCAGCACCGGGTCGCCGTCGGCCCACAGTCGGCGGGTGACAGCGGTGACCCGGTCCACCGCTGCGGCCAGCCGGCCCGCCAGCTCGGCCGCCTCGTCGCCGGCCTTGCGGGCCCGCTCGACCGTGTCGCCGATCGTCGAGGTCAGCAGGGCAAGACCAGCGCCGCCCCGCATGGTCACCTTGCGCCCCAGCAGATCCAGCGCCTGGATGCCGTGGGTGCCCTCGTGGATCGGGTTGAGCCGGTTGTCCCGGTAGTGCTGCTCCACGTCGTGGTCGCGGGTGTAGCCGGCGCCGCCGAGCACCTGGATCGCCAGGTCGTTGGCGGTGAGGCACCATTGCGACGGCCAACTCTTGGTGATCGGGGTCAGCACGTCCAGCAGCAGGTGCGCGCGCTCGCGGTCGGCCTCGGCCGGGGCGGTCTTCTGCTCGTCGAGCAGCCGCGCGCAGTAGAGCACCAGCGCCAGCGCCCCCTCCACGTAGCTCTTCTGGGCCAGCAGCATCCGTCGTACGTCGGGGTGGTCGATGATCGGGACCTGCGCGGTGGCCGGGTCCTTGGCGCCGACCGGGCGGCCCTGCGGCCTCTCCCTCGCGTACGCCAGGCTCTTGAGGTAGCCGGTGTACCCCAGCGCGGTGGCGCCGGCCCCGACCCCGATCCGGGCCTCGTTCATCATGTGGAACATCTGTGCCAGACCCTGATGCGGCGCGCCGACCAGGTGGCCCACGGCACCGGCGCGACCTCCCGGGGTGTGCCCGCCGTCGCCGAAGCTGAGCAGGGTGTTGGTGGTGCCCCGGAACCCCATCTTGTGGTTGAGCCCGACCAGCACCACGTCGTTGCGCTCACCGAGCGACCCGTCCGGGCCGACCAGCACCTTGGGCACGATGAACAGCGAGATGCCCTTGACCCCGGGCGGCGCGTTGGGGATCCGCGCCAGCACCAGGTGGACGATGTTCTCGGCCAGCTCGTGGTCGCCACCGGAGATCCACATCTTGGTGCCGAACAGCCGGTACGTGCCGTCCGGCAGCGGCTCGGCGCGGGTGGTGATGTCGGCCAGTGAACTGCCGGCGTGCGGCTCGGACAGGCACATGGTGCCGAAGAACCGGCCGTCCAGCATGGGTCGGACGTAGGTGTCCACCTGCTCGGGGCTGCCGTGCGCCAGCAGCAGGTTGGCGTTGCCCAGGGTGAGGAACGGGTACGCCGAGGTGGCCACGTTGGCGGCCTGGAACCAGGTGAAGCAGGCCGCCGCGACCGCGTGTGGCAGTTGCAGGCCACCGACCGTGGCGTCCAGCCCGGCGGTGAGCAGACCTGTCTCGGCGAAGCTGTCCAACGCCGCGCGGACCTGCGGGATCAGCCGCACCCGCTGCCCGTCGACTGTGGGTTCGGCCAGGTCGGCGGCGCGGTTGTGCGGGGCGAACTGCTCGGTGGCCACCCGCTCGGCGAGGTCCAGGGCGTCGTCGAAGATCTCCCGGGAGTGCTCGGCGTAGCGGGGACGCTCGACGAGGTCGGACACCCGCAGCCACTCGTGCAGCAGGAAATCGAGGTCACGGCGGGAGAGCAGGGTGGACGGCACGGCGCTCCTCAGCGGGCACGGGGGCGGGGCGGGGCGACGGCCCACGGTCGCCCCCGGCCCATCCTGGCCGATGGACCGGGCGCGCACCACCGGCCAGGATGGGGTTCGACGGGCGGAACGTGTCACACCGCCCGGCTAGCCTCGTTTGCCGTGACCGCACCCGGAGATGTCCCGCCCGAGGTCCTCGACCGGCTCCGCCCGATCTGTCGCGGGCTGCCGGAGAGCTACGAGGAGCCCGCCTGGGTGGGCATCCGCTGGCGGATCCGCAAGCGGACCTTCGCCCACGTGCTCACCGTCGACCCCGATCGCCAGCCGGTGCACGCCCGGGCCGCCGCACTCGACCAGCCCGCCTGCCTGCTGATCTTCCGGTCGCCACTCGACGAGATCGCCGGGTTCCTCGGCATGGGCCACCCGTTCTACAAACCGGACTGGGCTCCGAACGTGCTGGGCATGGTCGTGGACGGGGATACCGACTGGGAGGAGGTGGGCGAGTTGCTCACCGAGAGCTACCGGGTGATGGCCCCGAAGCGGCTCGCCGCCCGGGTCGGCCCGCCGGCACCGCCGACGGGCTGACCGCCGACGGCACCCTGCGACCGGCTGACCGCCGGCGGTGCCCTGCGACAGGCGGTTTCGGCCAGCAGACCCGTACCCGGATGCCGGGTGGAACCGCGCCGACCAGCCGCCGGACGAGGCGTTCGTGCACGTCAACGGGTTACGTGCCGGCCCGGACGGCCGGTTGTGGATCGTCGACTCGGGCACGCCGCAGGTTGGCGGCGAACAGGTGCCGGGCGGCGCTCGGCTGATCGCGGTCAACCTGGACGGCGACCACGTGGAACGGGTCCACCACCTCGACGAGGCGGTTCGCCCGGACAGCTACGTCGACGACGTCCGGTTCAACGGTCGGATGGCGTACCTCAGCGATGCCGGAGCGGCCGGCCTCATCGTGCACGACCTCGACTCGGGTCGGTCCCGACGCGTAGTCAGCGTTGGTAGAAGCCAACCGTGACCCAGCGGTTCGATGCCGACGCCTGGCACCGGCTACTCAGCCTTGCCGACCCGCACGGTCGCGCGCACGCCCCAGCGTCCATACCCCGGCCGGAGACCCTGACGATCGCTCACACCTAACGAAGGGGCGCCTCGAGTCGCGGTGGTTTCGCCGCCTGAACAGCCCGGCGTACGGGTCGCAGCAGGGTGAGAGCGCGGAGGGCGTCGGCTCGGGAGATGGCTGGTCGTCGTCGGAACCACAAGGTCGAGGACCGGGTGGTGGGGTCGGCAGGTCCGTGAGTTTTGCCGGCTTAGCGTTCGATTGCCTGGGACAATGTCTGTACGCAGGGTTTCGAGCGTGCGGACCGCAATCAGCGAGCAAGCCCACCGTGGCGGATGAGCTGCGCGGCCCCAGGGCACGATCTCGGCCGCCGATGACGGTCATGACCACCGGGAGAGACGATCACCTATCTGCTGGCGAAGATCAGCGACGCGACCATCGGCTTGTGGATCAGTGAATGTGAGCAGCAAACCAGCATCGCCACTTTGGTCCGATCCAGCTTCGGCCAAGGGACGGCCTGAGGAGGAAGAGCATGCCACCACGAGGAGGGGTCACCCCCACACGCCCCCAGGCAGTGGCGGGAGCCGCCGTCGCCGAGGTGGTGGGGACATTCATGCTCACCTTCTCCGGTACCGCCACCCTGCTTGCCACCCACAAGCTCCACCCCCTCGCGGGTATGAACGAGGTGGCCATCAGCCTGGCCTTCGCCCTGGGCACTGTGGCGGCCATCTACGTGTTCGCCACGGTCTCGGGCGCCCACATCAACCCGGCCGTCACCGTGGCCCTCGCCACGGTGAGGGAGTTCCCCTGGCGGATGGCACCGGTCTATATCGTCGCTCAGTTGATCGGCGCGACCTTGGCCGGGCTGATGAACTGGTTCATGTTCGGGAGCCAGCTCCGGACGGCCCTGGCCCTTGGAGCCACCAAGCCCGGCCCGGGCGTCGGGTGGGGCACGGCACTGTTCACCGAGATCGTGATCACTGCCGTGCTGTTGGTGGTCGTCATGGCCACCGCGGTTTATCAGCGCTCTCCCGGAGGGGCGCTGCCCGCCGGGCTGGCCATCGCGTTCTGGATCGGGGCAGCGATCTTCCTGGCCCTTCCGGTCTCGGGAGGTTCGTTGAACCCGGCCCGGACCCTGGGCCCCGACATCGCCGCGGCCTCCTTCCCCTACTGGTGGGTGTACCTGGTCGGCCCGGTAGTGGGCGCGGTGGCCGGAGCAGCCTTGTGGAAGTTCGTCCTATCCAAGGGGCAGCTCGAACAGGTCACTCGCTGAGCCACGGTCCGATCCGGCGGAGCCGCACTTCGTCGGTCTGCATGAGGCCCCGCGCCTGGTCGTGACCCGCCGAGTTGTCGTAGGTCGGCGTTAGCCTCCCGGCCATGGCTGATTTCGTGTTGGTGGCGGGGGCGTGGCTGGGGTCGTGGGCGTGGGACGAGGTGGTGCCACCTTTGCGGGCGGCCGGTCACGGCACGCACCCGCTGACCCTCTCCGGTCTCGCCGACAAGCGGGGCCTGCCCGCTGGGCAGCAGACCCACGTGCGGGACATCGTCGACGAGATCGAGCGCCGCGACCTGCGCGACGTGGTGCTGGTCGGGCACAGCTACGCGGGTATTCCGGTGGGTCAGGCCGCCGAGCGGATCGGCGACCGGTTGACCAGGGTGGTCTTCGTCGACTCGGAGGTGCCGGTCGACGGCGGGTCCTTCGCGTCCGGCTGGTGGCAGGGTCAGGCCGCCTTCGAGGCGCAACTCGCCGACAGCGACGGCGACTGGGCTCCGCTCACGGTGACCGACTTCGACGGTCAGGGCCTCACCGACGAGCAGATCGCGCGCCTGGTCGGCGGCGCCACCGCGCACCCGGGGGCCACACTGACCGAGCCGGCCGTGCTGAGCCGACCGCTGGATGAGCTGCCGGCGACGTACGTCAAGTGCCTGCTCGACGGGCCCGAGCCCAACGACACGGTGGCCAAGCTGCTGGCCAGTGACCACTGGCGACTGGTCACGATGGCCACCGGCCACTGGCCGATGTTCTCCCAGCCCGCCGAGCTGGCCCGGGTTCTGCTGGCGGAGGTCGCCTGACCGGCGTTGACCTGGGCCGCAGCGCAGCACCAGCCCGTTGCCGGGGGCGACCGCACGACCAAGCCCGCCCCAGCGGTCAGGCCGTCGGTTCGTCGAGGGTTCCGATGTGGCGCACCGGTGAGGCGAGCAACCACAGCACGGCCAGCACGCCACCCAGGCCGGCGACGACCAGGGTGGGTCGCAGCCCGATGGTGGTGCCCAACGCGCCGCCGACCAGCGCCCCGAGCGGTCGGATGCCGTAGTTGACGGCGCTGTAGGCGCCGGCCCGGCGGCCTCGCGCGTCATCGGGGGTCACGGCGGTGAGGAGGGCGTTGAGGTTCACGTCCATCAGCATCACCCCGACGCTGGAGACCAGCTCGATGGCCGCCAGCATGGCCACCTTCGTCCAGGTGGGTCCGGAGACCAGCGCGGTCAGTGCCAGCGGCGCGGGGAAGAGCACCGTGCCGATCATCGCGGTACGGCCCAGGCCGATGGCACGGGAGATCCGTGGCGCGAGCGCCGCACCCGCAAGCCCGCCGAGCGCGCCGAACCCGAAGGCGATGCCGATCGCGCCGGCCGACAGGTCGAGTTCGCGGCTGGCGTACAGCACCAGCAGGGCGCTGGCGATGAAGGTGAAGAAGTTGACGGTGCTGGTGCAGCCGAGGGCGGCCCGCAGCACCGGGTGCCGCAGCACCAGCACGAGCCCTTCGCGCACCAGGCCGAGAGTGGACGTCCGACGCGGCGGGGGTGGCGGCTCGGTCACCGGGATGCGGCTGAGCAGCAGCGCGGAGCCGACGAAGGACACCGCGTCGACGACGATCGCGACCGGTGCGCTGAGCGCCTGGACCAGCCCGCCGCCGACGGCCGGGCCGGCGATGAAGGACAGCGACCGGCTCATGCTCAGCTTGCTGGTCGCGTCCACGTACGCCGTGCGCGGCACCAGGGCGACGAAGAACGCCTGATGCGCCATGGCGAAGAGCACCGCGCCGAAGCCGGTGAGCAGCGCCACCAGGTAGAGCTGGGTGAGGGTGATCGCGTCGAACAGGTAGGCCACCGGCAGGCTGAGCAGCACCGCCGCGCGGATCAGGTCCGCGATGATCAGCAGTCGCCGCTTGTGGGTCCGTTGGTCCACCCAGGCGCCCAGGAACAGGCCCAGCAGGTTGGGCAGCCAGATCAACGCGGTGAGGACGCTGACCTGGACGGGTGTGGCGGTGAGCAGGGTGACGGCGATCAGTGGTAGGGCCAGTTCGCTGATCCGATCGCCGAACGCGGAGATCGTCTCGCCGATCCAGAAGGTGCGGAACCGCCGGTCTCGGTGCAGGGCGGGCGGGGGCGCGGTGGCGGTGGCGGTCATGACGCGGCCGGGTCGTCGCCGGGCTCGGGCAGCAGGTAGCGCAGCATCCGCACGATCCGCGCGTCGGCCGGGGCCGCGTCGTCGTCCTTGCGCCGCACGTACGGGGCGATCAGCTCCTCGATCGCGGCCTCCAGCTGTCGCAGCTCCTCGGGGGTGGCCACGAACCGGGTGTCGGACACCCCGGCCACCCCGCGCCACTGCGCGTCCAGCCGGGGTTCGTCGTGCAGCAGCCACTGCTGCGGGGCCTCGGCGGCGCGGGCGAACATCTCGCCGCGCAGTTGACGGCCGGCGGCCTGCCCCTCGGCATCGTCGGGCAACTCGAATCGGAAGCCCCGGGCGGCCGCCTGCCACCAGCGCTCACGCTTGCTGGCGGTGCCCTCCGCGTCGACGACCAGGCCGAACGTCGCGAGGTGCCGCAGGTGCCAGCTGACCACCGACGGGGTGGCGCCGACGTTTGGCGACAGCCCGGTGGCGGTGGCCGGGCCGTGCCGCTGGAGGCGGTCGAGGATGGCCAGCCGGACCGGGTGGGCCAACGCCCGCAGCGCCTGCGGCTCGGTGATCTCGAAATCCCCGTACGGATTCTTGAGAGACATGTTTCGAGAGTAGTCTCTCAGATTGGATCGGGGCAACCCCGAGCCGCGGCGCTGCCGCGTCGATCAGGCGATGCCCAGCCGCGCCAACGGCTCCACCAGTTCCCGCTCCTCGTAGCTGAGGTGCGACAGGAGGGCGTCGGTCAGCAGGTCCACCGCCGCCCGCAGCCCGGCGAGGCCGTCCGGAGACCCGACGTACGCGACCAGGGCCCGATCGACCCCCTCCAGCACGTCGTGGATGACGTGATGCTCCTGCTCCAGCCGGTCGACCACCGGGCCGAGCCGGGGGTCACGCGCCCGCAACCGGGGGAAGAACGACTGGTCCTCGATCGTGTGGTGGGTGGTGACGATGCGGCAGTACGACTCGCAGTAGACGCCCAGCGTCCACCGGTTCTGCCGCATGGTCATCGTGTTGATGTGGGACCGGGCCGCGCCGGCGTCGATCTCGCCGGCCGCCACCTGCTCGATCAGGTCGTGGATCTGGGCCAGCTCGGCGCGCAGACCGTCGTGGATCTGCACCAGGTGCGCGCCGGTGGCCTGCTCCTGCGGGGTGTAGGTGCGCTCCGGGTCGGGCGCCGGCCCGGTCGGTCGGGTCGACTCGTCCCACACCTGCTGCTCGCTTCGCCGTACGCCGTCGTCCGGGGTCGGCACCACGGCGAACGCCCCGCCGGTCGCGGTGGCGCGGCTCGCCCGGACCGGCGACGCAACGACCGGTTCCGGATCGCGCTCCGCAGCCGGCTGTTCCGGCGTACGCTCCGGAGCCGCGCCCCGGTCGCGTTCGGCCGCGACCAGCTCGCGGACGGCGGGGGCCACCTCACCGGCGAACCGGCGCAGGTCGTCGGGGTCGTCGCTGCCGAGGATGAAGGTGCCGACGCCCTCCTCCAGTGCCAGCTCGGCCAACTCCTCGGCCCACTGCTCGGCCGGCCCGTTCAGGGTGCCGCGCCCCACCGCCGAGAACTCTCCGGCGATGTTGAGCAGCCGGCGCACGTCCTGCGGGGACCGGCCGGCCTGCTGCGCGGCGTCGTCGATGATCGCGTTGCCCCGGGCCAGGTCCCCGGGCTGGAGGTAGCCCAGCGTGGGCAGCCAGCCGTCGGCCCGACGGCCGGTGAGCTGGAGCATCCGGGGCTTGTACGCACCCAGCCAGATCGGCGCCGGGTGGGCCGGGGCGGGCCCCCGCTTGGCGCCGACCACCCGGTAGAACTCGCCGTCGACCCGCACTCCGCCACGCGTCTCGACGTCCCAGAGCTGACGGATGATCTCGATGGCCTCCTCCAGCGCTCGCACGCCCTGGCCGGGGGTCAGCCGCCGGCCACCCATCGCCTCGATGGCATCCCAGAACGCTCCCGCCCCGAGGCCGAGGCTGACCCGGCCACCGCTGAGCAGGTCCAGACTGGCCACACTGCGGGCGAGCACGGCCGGCGGGCGCAGTGGCAGGTTCGTCACGTTCGCCGCCAGGTGCACCCGGCTGGTGCGGGCCGCCACGAAGCTCAGCAGCGTCCAGGTGTCGAGGAATGCCGGCTGGTACGGGTGGTCCTGGAAGGTGACCAGGTCCAGCCCGACCTGTTCGGCCAGGACGGCGACGCCGACCGTACGGTCCGGATTGCCGGCACTGGGCGTGACGAAGGATCCGAAGACCAGGTCGTGGCCGTAGTCGCTCATCTGCGAGCCTCCCGATTCCGCCGACGCCTCGGGCGATGCGTCGCGACCTTGACCTTATGCCACGCAGAACATCTGCTGCCAACAAGGTTTGCCTCACTGCGGTATCGTCGGGGGATGACGGGTGCCACCCACCGGCCGGACCGGCCCGATCCGCTCGATGACGACCTCGGCTGGATGCTCGGGATCGTCTTCCGCGGCTACCTGCGGGCGGCCGAGCACGCGTTCACCGATTTCCCCGGTGGTCCACGCGGCTATCAGCTGCTCACCGCGGCGATCAACGGGCCGGCCCGGAACCAGGGCACGATCGCCGAGGAGATCGGCATCGACCGCACCGTCCTCACGTACCTGATCGATGACCTGGAACGGCCCGGGTTCGTCGCCCGTCGCGCGGACCCGGCCGACCGACGCAGCCGACTGATCGAGGTCACCGACGCCGGCCGTACCGCCTGGGAGCAGCGACGGTCGACACTGCGGCAGGTCGAGTCGCATCTGCTGGGGGCGCTCACAGCGGCCGAGTCGGCGACGCTGCGGTCACTGCTCCAGAAGGTCGCCTGCTCAACCCAGGCGGTGGACCCGCTGCGTGACCTCTGCGAGGTGGTGACGCAGGTGCAGGCCGACCCGGCGGCGCCGACACCCACTTCGCGCCGGACCGACACCGCGGCGGTGCGCAGCGGGCGAACCGCCGCCCCCCGAACCCGCCGCCGCAGGCCCGACTGACCTGCGGATACGGCGGGACGGGCCCGCCCCGCACCACCCGACGTCGTGCGTCGAGCGGTGCCGGACAGGCCCGCGACGTCGCTACCGTGCCCGGTCAGCGCACGTGCACGAACACCGGGTTCGAGTAGAACCACAGGTCGTCCCACGGGCTCTCCAGCCCGTCGGCGAGCGGCTCGGCCTCGTCGGTGCTGGTGCCCCGCACCCGCGCGTAGGTGTCCGCCTCGACATTGCGCAGGGTGTGCCGGATGACGTAGCTGTCGCCCTGCCGACGCCAGTCCCGTGGGCCGAACCGAGCCACCACAGTGGTGGTGGGATTGGTGTCGGCGTCCGGGCTGGCACTCGGGCCGGTGATCTGGCCGACGATCAGATCGACCCGGCGAACCTCGGGCCGGTCGCCGTTGGCGTTCACCCCGCCCAGCGGGCGGAAGGTGATCTCGATCTCGACGTCGGTACGGCTGCGACGGCTCACCGTGATCGTCTCGCCCACCTGGGCGGTCCTGCCCTGGGACGTGGCGGTGACGTCGAGGCTGCGGATCAGGTCACCGGTGGTGACCCAGATCCGGCCGTTGCGCAGGCCGTCCATGATGTCGCCGTAGTCCTGACGGGCGTGCACGTACGTCTTGCTGTACTCGCCCGGCCAGAAGTCGGAGCCACCGCGGGTCCAGTGCACGTGCGAGTCGGAGGTCGCGGTGATCCACCAGCGCCGGCCCTCGCCGAGCAGCGAGTCCCACAGGCCGCCGACCCGGGCGGTCATCTGGTCGAAGCCGCCGTAGGTGGGGTGGTTGCCGTACCCGCCCCGCTTGCCACCGTTGAGCGGGCCGGCCTGGTGCCCGGGCGCGCCCTCGAAACCGATGTAGACGTCCGGTGCGGCGTTGTTGCCGTTGCGGAACTCGCGCGGGGTGTCCTGACCGTAGACGCCGAGACCGGGTGCCGAGCGGGACGCGTGGTGGGCGATCACCAGTGGCTTGTGCGGCATGCCCCGGGCGACCTTGAGGAACTCCACCATCCTGGCCTCGGTGTCGCGGGCCGGGTCGGTGGGGAACGCGTCGTACTTGGCGAACCGGCTCTCCAGCTCGAAGAGCTGCTTCGCCTCGTCGTCGTGGCGCGGGATCATCAGCGTGTGGTGGTCCAGCGAGGGCGCGTCGAACTCCATGCCCCAGAACTGGAGCACCTCGGGGACGAGCTTGCGGGACCGCAGCAGGTCTGGGTACGCCTGCTCGATGTTCACCTTCGAGTGGGTCGGTCCACCATGGTCGGTGCACATCGCCCAGGTCAGGCCGAAGTTCTTCGCCATGATGGCGTTGGTGACGATCGGGTAGACCGCGTCCGCGCCCTTGTGAAAGACGATCGGGGATTTCGTGGTGTCGAACTCGCCGCTGTACTCGGAGTGGATGTGGTGGTCACCCGCGCGCCACGCCCGGTTCTTGGAGTTGCCCCGGTCGGTCTTGTCGTCGTCACCCGGCCGGCGGTCCTCCTCGGCCCACGCCGCGCCGGCACCGACCAGTGGGCTGGCCGCGGCCAGCGTCGCGCCGACGCCCGCGTACTTGACCAGCTTGCGCCGGGACAGCTGCGTCTGCTCGGTCTCTTCGGGATGCTTGTCTCTCACCTGAGAGCCTCTCCTCGATCACGCGAATGCTCTTACGATCAAGGAGCCTGGGAGAGGGTGGTGAACACCCGCCGTACGCGATGGGTGCGCACGATGAACACCCTGCCCGGACCTGCGCGGCGCGCCGGCCGGGCAGCATCGGGTGACCCCGCGACCACGCGGAGTGTCCGATCGGGACCGGCCTCGGCCGAGCCAGGTCAGGGCACCCCGCCGGTGGAGGAGCACGCCGAGCGGGACATCAGCGCCGCCGACATCGCCGGCGCGGCCGGCGTCTCCCTGCGGGCGGTGCAACTCGCCTTCCGCCGTCATCTCGCCACCACTCCCATGGCCTACCTGCGTCGGATCCGGCTCGTTCGGGCACATCACGACCTGGTACGTGCCGACCCGCACCAGGAGACGGTCTCGGCGATCGCCAGTCGGTGGGGGTTCGCCAGCCACAGCAGGTTCACCGCGCGGTACCACGACAGCTACGGTGTGCCGCCGCGCGAGACGCTGAACACCTGAGATCCGGCATTTCCACAGGAGGCAGCCGGGGCGGGCTGCGAGCTAGCCCCGGTCCCGCTCGTTCCTGTCGCGGGCGGTCTGCAACTCGGGCACCGAGGCCTCCAGCAGGTCGGCGAGGCCACGAAGTTGCTCGGCGACTCGGGCACCGAGGGGGGTCAGCGAGTATTCGACCCGCGGTGGGATCGCGGTGAGCACCTCCCGGGTGAGCATCCCGTCACGTTCGAGGGTCTGCAGGGTCTGGGAGAGCATCCGCTCGCTGACGCCGTCGATGCGGCGACGCAGCGCGTTGAACCGGTAGCGGCCCTCGCCGAGCGCCAACAGGGCCAGCGAGGCCCACTTCGAGGTGACGTCCTCGAAGGCCGCGCGGGAGGTGCAGCCCCGCGCGAAGACATCGCTGACGAATTCCTGGGTAGGCCCCGCCAGGTCCTGGGCCGGCGTGTCGCTCACCTCACCAGCCTAACCCACGCTTACTCTAGTTCAGTGCTGTAGATTAGTAAGTGCTTGCAGATATGCCACTAGCCTCGGAGGTTCGCATGCCCACCTACGCCGTCACCGGTGCCACCGGCCGACTGGGCCGCCTGGTGATCGAGCAGCTGCTCGACAGCGGCGTACCCGCCGCCGAGATCGCCGCCATCGTCCGCAACCCGGAGAAGGCCGCCGCCCTGGCCGCGCGGGGCGTCGAGATCCGCAAGGCCAACTACGACGACCCGTCGACGCTGCCCGGCGCCGTGGCCGGCGTACGCCGCCTGCTGCTCATCTCCGGCGACACTCCCGGTCAGCGCGTCGCGCAGCACACCGCGGTCATCGACGCCGCCAAGCTCGCCGGGGTCGAGCGTCTCGTCTACACCAGCATCCTGAAGGCCGACACCACCGCGAACCCGCTCGCCCCGGAGCACAGGGCCACCGAGGAGGTCCTCGCCGCGTCCGGTCTGGCCTACACCGTGCTGCGCAACAGCTGGTACACCGAGAACTACACCGAACAGCTGCCGCAGTACCTGGAGTCCGGCACCATCCTCGGCGCCACCGGCGGCAGCAAGGTCTCCGCCGCGACCCGGGCCGACTACGCGGGGGCCGCCGTGGCGGCGCTGACCCGCGAGCAGGACGGCAACACCGTCTACGAACTGGGCGGCCCCGCGTTCACCTTCGACGAGCTGGCCGAGGCCGTCACCGAGGTGACCGGCACCACCGTCGTGCACCAGGACATGTCCGCTGCCGAGCTGGCCTCGACCCTGGAGAACGTCGGCCTGGACGCCGGCACCGCCGGGTTCGTCGCCGCGCTCGACCAGTCGATCGCCGACGGCGAACTGGCGACCGACAGCGACGACCTGAGCCGGCTGCTCGGCCGGCCGAGCACTCCGCTGCGCGACGCCATCCGGGCCGCGCGGGCCTGAGCGGGGTCATCGCCGACGCGGGCGGCGGGGCCGAGGTCGCCGTCGCCCGCCAACCGGCACCGCCGGACACGTTTCTCGGCGGCATGGTGAGGCACGTCGACGACCGGTTCTCCCGGCACAGCGGGCAGCCACGTCGGCACCCCGCGCGGTCCGACCTGGAGACCGCGGCGTCCGCCCGGTGAGCGGCGCCGACTTCGTCGTCCGCGCCGCCGTGCCGCAGGACGACCCGGAGCTAACGTGGTGGTCGCACCCGTTTGGCACTCCCGCGTCCCGGCCGACTACTCCGCCTCGTCCTGCTCCTCGGTCAGCTCGGCCAGGACGTCGGCCGCGTCCCGGTTCCCGCCGTCGGCGAGCCGGCGAAGTTCACCGACGTCCGCCCGCTCCGCGGCCAATTCGACGAGCTGGTCAGCGGCGTCCTGGTCACCCCGGTCGGCGAGCCGCCGCAGCTCTTTCATGTCGCCGAGTTCGGTGGCGAGTTCGACGAGTTGGGCCGCCGCGTCGGCGTTGCCGTCCTCGGCCAGCTGACGCAGCTCGGTGAGGTCACCCCGCTCCCCCGCGAGCTCGACGAGCTGGTCGACCGCATCCCGGTCACCGTTCGTGGCCCGTTGGCGCAGGTCGGCAAGATCAGGGTCGGACATCGCGTACCTCTCCGCAGTTGGCGCGGGCCGCGTCGGCGCGCGTCGGCCTGGTCCCGCTCACCATCGAGAACCTAGACCAGCGGGCGTCGTGGTGGCGGAAGAACGATGGACACCGCCGGTACGCCGAGGCGGTCAGCCCGCCTCGGTCGGCTCCGCGAGCAGCAGGCCGGTCAGCAGACTGCGCAGGGTCCGCTCGACGAGGTCCGCCCGGGGCGTCGGCCCGGACGGCTGACTGAACGCCGCGACCAGGTGTGGGTACGCGGCCAGGTCCACCCCGGCGAAGCTGAACGCCCCGGCGGCGGACTCACGACGGGCGAAGAGGCTCACCACGCCGGTCATCATCGCGATGGCCTCGAACTTGGCGGCGACGGGGCAGCATACGGGTTCCAGGATCCGGATGCAGTTGTCGAACCAGGCCAGGCTCTCCGGGCCGATGCCGGACGGCCGGTGGATCACGTCGAGCAGCCACGGGTGGGCGCCGAACAGCGCCAACTGCCGGCGTCCCAACAGCACCAGGTCCGGCCACCCAGTGGGCCGGGGTGAGCGCCAAGGTGCTGCTGGCCTGCGGCGCCGACGGGCCGCCGTACTACGTCGAGCAGAACGCGGCGCTGGCCCGCGCCCTACCGCGCGCCCGGACGCTGACGATTCCGCGCAGTGGCCACGACGCCGTCGCCCGCGCGCACCCGAGAATCGTCGAGCCGCTCGTCGACTTCTTCGCCGCGGCGGAGCGGACGAGTCGCCCCTGAACGGTCGCGTGCGGTCGCCCGCTGTCGTTGATCTTGGCTAGGCTGGTGCGCATGCCCGCACACCAGCCGCACCGCCACGACGACGGCCGGAGGTGGGCCCCCGCTGCGGCCCCGGCACGCCCGATCGAGCCGGCCGACTGGTGAGCGACGCACCAGTGCCCACCCAGCGGGGTGAGCCGTCCACACCATCGCGGCGCCGCTCGGGCTGGACCGACCGTTGTGACCAGCTCGCCCGGTCGCGCCCCTTCGAGATCGCCATCGTCGTGGTCATCCTCGCCAACGGCATCGTTCTCGGCCTGGAGACGTACGACGACCTGAGCCCGGCGGGCACCGCGCTGCACGGGCTGGAGCTGTTCTTCCGGGCCGTCTTCGTCGTCGAGATCGGTGTCCGACTGGCGGCGTACGGCAGGCGTCCACAGGACTTCTTCCGGCACGGCTGGAACGTCTTCGACTTCGTGGTGATCGCGGCGATCTTCATCCCGGGCCTGCACGGCGACCCGGCGCTGCTGCGGGTCGTGCGGGTCGCCCGGATGGTCCGCCTGGTGCGGTTCTCGCCGGGTCTGCGGACCATCGTCTCCGCGCTGTGGCGCAGCCTGCCGGGCGTCACCGGGTTCCTCGCTTTGGCCGTGGTGACGCTCTACGTGTACGGCATGGCCGGCTGGCTGATCTTCGGCAACCGGTATCCGGAGGAGTACGGCGACATCGGCCGATCGCTGCTGACGTTGTTCGTGCTGTTGTCGCTGGAGACGCTGCCGGACCTCATCGAGCAGGGCATGGCGATCTCACCATGGACGCTGCTCTACTACGTCAGCTACGTGGTCATCACCGTCAACCTGCTGCTCAACATCCTCATCGCGGTCATCGTGAACTCCATGGAGGAGGCCCGCCGGTTGGAGATGACCGAGCGACTGGCGCCCGGGTACGACGAGGACGGCGACGGCGTACCGGACGAGGTGGACCGGATCGCGCTCACCCAACGGCTCGACGACCTGCGGGCGGTCATCAGCGAGTTGGAACGGGAACTGCGCATCGACCGGGAGGACGGGCACGGCCGACCCCATCGGGAGAATGCCCGCACCAGACGGTAATCCGACGCTCGCGCTGCGTCTTCAGGCTCGATAGTGTCGACGGCGGTCCCATCGGCCCTCCGGAAGGGGCACCGGCATGACGACCAGTGTCGACAATGCTCAGACCGCCACCGATCCCATCGAAACGCTCGGCCCGGTGATCGACGACGTGATCCGCCCGCAGGCACCGATCGTCGACCGGGATGGGACCTTCCCCCGGCCGGGGGTCGACGCTCTCGCCGCGGCCGGCCTGCTCGGCCTGGCCTCCTCGACCGAGGTCGGTGGCGGCGGCCACGGCATGCGGGCGGTCGCCACTGTCATCGAGCGGCTGGCCGCCGAGTGCGGGTCCACCGCGATGGTGGTGCTCATGCACTACGCGGCGACCGCCGTCATCGAGGCGCACGGCCCGCGCGACGTCCGCGCGGCCATCGCCACCGGCGATCACCTCACCACGTTGGCATTTTCCGAGTACGGCTCGCGCAGCCACTTCTGGTCACCGACCGGCAGCGCGACACCCGCCGACGACGACACGGTCCGCCTCGACGCCCGCAAGAGCTGGGTCACCTCGGCCGGCGAGGCGAACAGCTACGTCTGGTCGAGCCTCCCGCTGCACCGCGATGCCGGCCCGATGACACTGTGGCTGGTGCCGGCGGACAGCGCCGGCCTGCGCGTGACCGGCGACTTCGACGGCCTGGGCCTGCGCGGCAACGGCTCTCGCCCGATGACCGCCGACGGGCTCCGGGTTCCGTCGGCGGCGAGAATGGCGGCCGACGGCGCCGGGCTCGACACCGCGCTCGGCGCGGTGCTGCCCTGGTTCCTGGTGCTCAACGCAGCCTTCTGCCTCGGCCTCGCCGACAGCGCGGTGGCCGAGGCCGGCCGACACCTCACCAGGACCACGCTCACGCACACCGGCGCCGCCCTGCGCGACGCGCCCGTCACCCGACGCGACCTGGCCCGACTGATGATCCGCACCGACGCGCTGCGCGCCTTCCTGGGCGACACGCTCACCGCGCTGGAGACCGGCCGCGACGACGCGATGCTGCGGGTGCTCCAGGTCAAGGCGCTCGCTGGCGAGACCGTCGCGGACGTGACCGACGGCGCGATGCAGCTCTGCGGCGGCAGCGCCTTCCGCAGGGAACTGGGCCTCGAGCGCCGTTTCCGGGACGCCCGCGCGGCCCGCGTGATGGCACCCACCACCGACGCGCTGCACGATTTCGTCGGTCGGCTCGCCACCGGGCTGCCGCTGCTCGACGAGGCCAACCGCTGATGCCCGCGCCAACCGTCCTGATGGGCGCGGTCGCGTACGACCCCAAGGTAGTGACCATCTGGGAGGGCTTCCGTGGCTGGCTGCGCGGGCGGGGCCTGGATTTCGACTTCGTCCTCTACTCGCACTACGAGCGACAGGTCGAGGATCTGATCGCCGGGCGGATCGACGCGGCCTGGAACTCTCCCCTGGCCTGGCTGCGGGCCGAGCGACTGGCGGCCGCCAACGGCACCGCCGTACGCGCGCTCACCATGCGCGACACCGACCAGGACCTCACCTCGATCGTGGTGGTTCGCGCCGACTCACCGGTGCGCCAGATCGCGGACCTGACCGGACGGGTGGTTGCCGTCGGGGCGGTCGACAGTCCACAGGCGACGCTGATTCCGCTGGGCCACCTCGCGGCGGCCGGGGTCACCGTCGACGTACGCCGCTTCGACGTGGGTGTCGGCCTGCACGGCGACCACATCGGCGGCGAACGTGACGCGGCCCGCGCGCTGGTGGCCGGGGAGGTCGACGCGGCCTGCATGATCGACGCGAACCATCTGGCGTTCAGCCAGGAGGGCACGTTACCGCCCGAGGGCACCCGCATCGTGGCGCAGACCGCCCGCTACGACCACTGCAACATGACGGTCCGCGCGCCGGAGTCGGACGGGGTCCGGCTATTCGGCACGCTGCTGCTCGGCATGTCTTACGCCGATGCGCAGGTGCGTCCGCTGCTCGACCTGGAGGGGCTGACGGCCTGGCGGGAGGGCCGCACCACGGGGTACGCCGCCCTCGCCGCCACGGTAGAGGCCAGCGGCTTCTACTCCCCCGACGGGCGGGTGACGGCCACGGACTACCGGCCGTGAGCGCGGCGCCTGTCGCCGAGGTCGACCTCGGTGACCTGGGTTTCGGCCGGGGCGCGCACCTGCTCGTGCAACGCGCGCTGGCCGGGCTGCCGCCCGGCGGCCGGTTGGCGGTCTCCGGCCGCGACCCGGCGCTGCGCGTACACCTGCCCGCCTGGTGTCGGGGCCGGGGTCACCGGGTCGAATGGCCGGATCGGGGTGACCGGAGCGACCTGGTGGCGGTGGTGGTCCGGGGGTCGGCGGACGACGACCGCTGGTACGGCGCGGAGCGGGCCGGGCCAGCTCTCCCGTCGGCGCTCAGCAGCCGTCCGCCGGCGCGGTGGGGGCTCGGCGCCCGGGGCGCGCTCCTCGAAGCCGGTGGTCCCGAGGCCCGGTTCGACCTGGACGACCGCGACCTGGTGTGGGCCGACATCGCTCCGCACCTGTACGCGCAGGCCGCCGCACGACAGTGGGACCCGCAGACCGCGGTGCCCTGGGACGACCCGTTCGCGCTGCCGGCCGACGTTGAGGCCGCGGTGGTTCAGGTGATGACCTACCTGGTCGAGAACGAGCAGGCAGCCCTCGTCGTGCCGGCCCGGTTCGTCGGGCGCATCCACCCGCACTTTCGGGAGGTGGTGCAGCTTCTCGCCGTGCAGATGGCCGACGAGGCCCGGCACATGGAGGTCTTCAGCCGGCGGGCACTGCTGCGCGGCGCCGAGTTGGGCACCTCATCCGCCGGCGGTCGGCAATCGCTGTTCACGCTCGTCGCGGAGTCCGACTTCGCGTTGGCGTCATTCCTGCTCTCCGTGCTCGGCGAGGGCAGCTTCGTCGACCTGCTCTCGTTCCTGCACGAGTTCGCCCCGGACCCGGTGACTCGCCGGATCTGTTGGCTCGCGATGCAGGACGAGCGCCGGCACGTGGTGTTCGGGATGGCACACCTGGAGCATCAGGCGCAGCTGGATCCGCTGCTGCGGGACCGGCTGCGGGCGGCCATCCACCGCCGCCATGACCTGCTGGTCGACACCGCCGGGCTCAACGCGGACGTCTTCGACGCGCTGGTGGTGCTCGCGGCGGGTGGTTGGCATCCGGACGAGGTGTCCGCCGGCTTCGACCGGGTGCAGGCTCTGCAACGCGCGATGGATCAGGGCCGTCAGCGCCGACTCGTCCGGCTGGGTTTCCGGCCGGACGAGGCGGCGGCGCTCTCCGCCCTGCACACCCGCAACTTCATGTAGGTGACCCCCGCGCACGGCACGGTGTGCGCGGGGATTCCGCAGTACGGTGGAGCGGTCATGAACAGGGATTCCAGCGCGGTCCGCGAGGAGTTGCTGCGGCTGCGCGACCAGACCGAGGCTCAGGCCAGCGCCCTGGACGCTGACCTCCGGAGCCTCTTCGAGGCGTCCCGGTCGTCCAACGCCGACGACGAGCACGACCCCGAGGGCAGCACGATCGCGTTCGAACGCGCGCAGCTCACCGCCGTCCTCGACGCCACCCGCCGCCGCCTCGCCGAGCTGGACGTGGCGCTGCAACGGGTGGACGACGGCAGCTACGGCGTGTGCGAACGCTGTGGCCGCCCAATCCCCGCCGAGCGGCTCGCCGCCCGCCCGTCAGCACGTACGTGCGTGGCCTGCGCCAGCCGGCGGTAGAGGCAGCAGCCGCAGGGCCGGTGCCGGCCCGCAACAGGTGTCGCCGCCGGCCGAGTCGGCGGGGTTGCTGCTGCACACGCCGGTTTCGGGCAGGTCGAGCTGGACGGCACGGGCGGCGGTCCAGTCGCCGGCCAGGGCGGCGACCACCGAGCGGACCTGCTCGTAGCCGGTGGCCATGAGGAACGTCGGCGCCCGGCCGTAGGACTTCGCGCCGACGGCGTAGTAGCCCTTCTCCGGGTGGGCGAGTTCGTCCACGCCGTGCGGGGGCACGGTGCCGCAGGAGTGCTCGTTGGGGTCGATCAGTGGGGCCAGGGCGCGGGTGGCGCCCAGCACCGGGTCGAGATCCAGCCGCAGCTCGGCGGCGATGGTGTGGTCCGGGCGGAAGCCGGTGGCGGCGACCACCCGGTCGACGGTGATCGACTCGGCGTTGCCGTCGGCGTGCCGCACGACCACGCCCACCCGACCGCCGGCCGGGGTGAGCGCGTGCACGGAGAAGCCGGTGAGCAGCCTGACCCGTCCCGCGTCGACGTGCGCGCGCAGTCGTGCGCCGAGCGCGCCCCGCGCCGGCAGGGCGTCGGCGTCCCCGCCGCCGTAGGTACGCGTCGGCGAGGCGGTCCGGATCGCCCAGGTCACCTCGGTGCCGGGCTCGACGGCGGCCAGCTCCGCCAGGGACAGCAGGGTGTTCGCGGCCGAATGGCCGGCGCCGACCACGAGGGTGTGCCGGCCGACGAACCGACCCCGGTCGGCACCGAGCACGTCCGGCAACGCGTGCTCCAGGTACGCCGCCGCGTCGGCCTCTCCTCGCGCGGGCAGGCCGGACGCGCCGAGGACGTTCGGCGTACGCCAGGTGCCGGAGGCGTCGATGACGGCGCGGGCGTACACCTCGTCGCCGTCGGCGAGGCGGACCAGGAACGGCGCCGTGTCGCGCCCGGCGGTACGCAGCCGGTCCAGGCCGAGCCGGCTGATCGCCTTGACGCGTGCCCCGTACCGCAGGTGCGGCTTGAGCTGCGGCAACTGGGCGAGGGGGCGGAGGTAGTCGTCGACCAGCTCCGCGCCGGTGGGCAGCGCTTCCGGGTCGGGGGCGACCCAGCCGGCCTCGTCGAGGAGCCGGCGGGCGGCCGGGTCGATGTTGTACCGCCACGGCGAGAAGACGCGTACGTGCCCCCACTGCCGGACGGCGGCACCCGGGGTGTCGCCGGCTTCGAGGACGGTGAAGGGCAGCCCGCGTTCGTGCAGGTGCGCGGCGGCGGCGAGACCGGTCGGGCCGGCGCCGATGACGACGGTGGGCAGGTCGTCCAGAGCGTTCATCCGTGACTCCCTTGGTGTGGTGGCCGGTCTGCCGGGCCACGGCTGGTCAACTGACGGTGGGGCTGCGACGTTCCAGCAGGACGACGTCGCGCCAACGGTCGTGGTGGCGACCGACCCGCTCGCGGACGCCGATCACCCGGAAGCCGGCCCGCTGGTGGAGGGTGAGGCTGGCCGTGTTCTCCGGGAAGACTCCGGACTGGATGGTCCAGATGCCGGCGGCTTCGGTGGAGGCGATGAGCGCATCCAGCAGCAGTCGGGCGACGCCACGGCCCTGGACGGCCGGGTCGACGTAGACGGAGTGTTCGACCACACCGGCGTAGACCGCGCGGGTCGAGGTCGGCGAGACGGCGATCCAGCCCAGGACCTCCCCGTCGTGGCCGACGGCCACGAAGCGGTGCGCGCTCAGGCGGGTGGTGTCGAACGCCGCCCAGGTCGGCGCGGTGATCTCGAAGCTGGCGTTGCCGTCGTCCAACCCGGCCTGGTAGATCGCCAAAACCCGCTCGGCGTCTGCGGCGGCCATGGGGCGCACGGTGATGTCGGCCATCAGCGGGTTCCTCCCGGAAGAGATCAGGCGACTGTCTCGACGTCCGTCGAATCAGACACTTGCACACTGTTTAGATAGATGTCAACCTAGAGGAATGTCGAATCAAGCAGCACAGGACGAGGTCTGCTGCCCCCCACTCGCCGAACGGCGCGTGCCGGCCGAGGCAGCCGCGGTGCTCGCGCCCGCGTTCAAGGCCCTCGGCGACCCGGTGCGGCTGCAACTGATGTCGATGATCGCCTCCGCTGAGAGCGGAGAGATCTGCGTCTGCGACCTGACCCCCGCGTTCGACCTGACCGGACCGACCATCTCGCACCACCTCAGGACGCTGCGCGGGGCGGGGCTGGTCGACGCCGAACGCCGGGGCACCTGGGTCTACTATCGCGCACGACCGGCCATCCTGCGCCAACTCGCCACACTGCTCACCGTGGCACCGGCGACATGAGCACCACGATCCGGAACGACCCGGCCGAGAGCGCCGTCGTCGGCCGCCTCTCCCGACTCGACCAGTTCCTACCCGTCTGGATCGGGCTGGCGATGGTCGCCGGCCTGCTCCTCGGTCGGCTGATCCCCGGCCTGAACAGCGTCTTGGAGGCGGTGCAGGTCGGCGGGATCTCGCTCCCGATCGCGGTCGGCCTGCTGATCATGATGTATCCGGTGTTGGCGAAGGTCCGCTACGACCGGCTCGACACCGTCACCGGCGACCGCCGGCTGCTGATCTCCTCGCTGGTCCTCAACTGGCTCGTCGGCCCCGCCGTGATGTTCGCCCTGGCCTGGCTCTGCCTCGCCGACCAGCCCGCGTACCGCACCGGTCTGATCATCGTCGGCCTGGCCCGTTGCATCGCCATGGTCATCATCTGGAACGACCTCGCCCGCGGCGACCGGGAGGCCGCCGCCGTCCTGGTCGCGCTCAACTCGGTCTTCCAGGTCGTCGCCTTCGGCCTGCTCGGCTGGTTCTACCTCTCCGTGCTCCCCCAGTGGCTGGGGCTGTCCGGCGCCGAGTTGAACATCTCGGCGTGGGACATCGCCGGTAACGTGCTCATCTTCCTCGGCATCCCGCTGCTCGCCGGTTACCTCACCCGCCGTCTCGGCGAGCGTGCCAACGGCCGCGCCTGGTACGAGGCGCGCTTCCTGCCCAGGATCGGCCCGGTTGCCCTCTACGGACTGCTGTTCACGATCGTGATCCTGTTCGCCCTACAGGGAGACGCGATCACCAGCCGCCCCCTGGACGTCGTGCGCATCGCTCTGCCCCTGCTGGTGTACTTCGCGCTCATGTGGGCCGGCTCCTACGCCCTCGGCCGGGCTATCGGGCTCGGCTACGAACGCACCACCACCCTGGCGTTCACCGCCGCCGGCAACAACTTCGAGCTCGCCATCGCCGTTGCGATCGGCACCTTCGGCGTCACTTCCGGTCAGGCCCTCGCCGGGGTCGTCGGCCCGTTGATCGAGGTGCCCGTCCTGGTCGGGCTGGTCTACGTCTCCCTGTGGGCGCGCCGCCGCTTCTTCACCCCCACGCACTCCGCAACCACGTAACCGAAAGGCACCCCGTCATGAGCGACACACCCAGCGTCCTGTTCGTCTGCGTGCACAACGCCGGCCGTTCCCAGATGGCCGCCGGTTGGCTGCGCCACCTCGCCGGGGACACCGTCGAGGTGCGCTCAGCCGGCTCCGCCCCGGCCGAGACGATCAACCCCGCCGCCGTGCAGGCCATGCGGGAGGTCGGCATCGACATCACCGACCAGACCCCCACCCTCCTGGAGTACGCGACCGCGCAGTCCTCCGACGTCATCGTGACGATGGGCTGCGGCGACACCTGCCCGGTCTTCCCCGGCAAGCGCTACGAGGACTGGCAGCTCGACGACCCGGCCGGCAAGGGCGTCGACGCCGTCCGCCCGATCCGTGACGAGATCCGGGGCCGGGTGGAGAAGCTCCTCACCGAGCTGAACCTCGCCTAAGGGCGCTACTGGGGATCCCCGATGCCCTGGGCTATCGGCGGCGGCGGGGCCCAGAAGTCGTCGCCAGGCAGCCCTTTCTCGGGGAGCCAACGTCTTCACTTCTGCAACATGATCGATGCGGCCTCCGCCACGACTCCCAACGACCAATCGAGTTGACGGCATGTGCCCTGATTCGTGCACTCAAGGCAGCCGCCTGAACGCCACGGCCGGTCCAGTGCCCGAGTCCAGTGCGCATCAAGGGTCCTCATCGCGGCGAACAGCTCGCCTGCCCGGCTCACCGGTTCATCGATCGGCACGGCGGCACCTCCCGCGATCACGACTGTTGGCCCCACCTGGGGGCAGAGACCATTAGTCGTGCTCCCCAGGTGGGTATGCGGCCGAGGACCCAGGAGTTTGCCGAAACCAGGGAAACCGGCCAAGCTGCAACTTATTCCAACTTGTAGGAGTAGGTCAAGGTGCCTCCTGGAACTTGTTGGAACAGGTCTGCTCGTGATCAGATTGGGCTGCCGAGACCAGGGAACCCTACGGAGATCGACCCATGCCGACCGAGCGAGTGGACTACCGGCGGATCGCCAACGAGATCGCGGGGAAAATCAAGTCGGGTGAGCTTGCTCCGGGCGAGAAGCTGCCGTCCACCCGTGAGCTGGCCGAGCAGTATGGCGTACACATCTCCACCATCAACCGGGTCATGACGATCCTGAAGGATCGCGAGTTGGTCGAGGGCCATCCAGGCAAAGGTGTCTACGTCGCAGAAGTCCAGAGCTGAACGCGCCACTTCCTCGATCAGGTGATGAAAAGTAGCTGTCGGGGTCGTCTCCGGGCTACTTCTCATCACCTGATCATGGGAAGCGCGTGGGGCGCGGTCGTTAGAAGTCGTCGTCGAAGGCGACGGTGCCGGTCACCCCGACCTGGTACGCCGACACCCGCCGCTCGAAGAAGTTGGACAGCTCCTGCACGTCCTGCAACTCCATGAAGCCGAACGGGTTGCTCGACCCGTAGTGCGGCGCGATGCCGAGCTGGGCGAGCCGACGGTCGGCGACGTGCTGGAGGTACTCCCGCATGTCGGCCAACGTCAGGCCGGGCACGCCGTGGCCCAACAGGTCCTCGGCGAACTGCACCTCACACTCGACCGCCTCGATGAGCATCCGACGGACCTGGTCGGCGAGATCGTCGTCGAACAGGTCCGGCTCCTCGGCGCGAACGGTGTCGACGACGTCGAACGCGAACGCCATGTGCATCGACTCGTCGCGGAACACCCAGTTGGTGCCGGAGGCCAGGCCGTGCAGCAGGCCGCGGGAGCGCAGGAAGTAGACGTACGCGAACGCGCCGTAGAAGAACAACCCCTCGATGCAGGCGGCGAAGCAGATCAGGTTCAGCAGGAACGTCCGCCGGTCCTCCCGGGACCGCAGTTCCCGGAGGTCGTTGAGGGAGTCGATCCAGCGGAAGCAGAACTCGGCCTTACCGCGGATCGAGGCAATGTTCTCGATGGCCGCGAAGGCTTCGAAACGCTCGGTCTCGTCGGGCACGTACGTGTCGAGCAGGTTGAGGTAGAACTGGACGTGCACGGCTTCCTCGAACAGCTGCCGGGACAGGTAGAGGCGACCCTCGGGGCTGTTGACGTGCTGGTAGAGGTTCAGCACCAGGTTGTTGGCGACGATCGTGTCACCGGTGGCGAAGAACGCCACCAGCCGGCTGACCAGATGCCGTTCGGCCGGCGACAGCTTGTCCAGGTCGGCGAGGTCGGCGTGCAGGTCGACCTCCTCGACCGTCCAGGTGTTGCGGATCGCGTCGCGGAACCGGTCGAAGAAGTGCGGGTAGCGCATCGGGCGGAGGGTGAGGTCCATCCCGGGATCGAGCAGCATGTGCGTGGTCCTCGTGTCGGTGGTGCTGGTGTCGGCGGCGGGGGTGGCGGCGGGGGTCACTGGCAGGCCTCGCACGACTCGGGGTTCTCCAGCGAGCAGGCCAGCGCCTCCGCGTCGACGGCGACGGGTGCGACAGCGCTGACGGTGGCCTGCTGGATCCGCGTCGCGGGGCGCGAGCGCAGGTAGTAGGTGGTCTTCAGCCCGGCCTTCCAGGCGTACAGGTACATCGAGGAGAGCTTGCCGATGGTGGGCGCGGCCAGGAACAGGTTCAGCGACTGCGACTGGTCGATGAACGGTGCGCGGGCGGCAGCCAGGTCGATCAGCGCCCGCTGGGGCAGCTCCCACGCGGTGCGGAACAACTCCCGCACGCCGGCCGGCAACTCCGCGATGTCCTGCACCGACCCCTCGGCCCGCTTGATCGCCGAACGGATCCGCTCGGTCCACAGCCCGCGGGCCTTCAACTCGCGTACCAGAGCGGTGTTGACTTGGAGAAACTCCCCCGACAGGGTTTCGCGCTTGAACAGGTTGGACACCTGCGGCTCGATGCACTCGTAGCACCCGGCGATCGAGGCGATGGTCGCTGTCGGCGCGACCGCCACCAGCAGCGAGTTGCGCAGCCCGTACGCCTCGACCCGCTCCCGCAGGGCGGCCCAGCGTGCGGTCTGCGTACCCTCGACACCCCACAGGTCGGGCTGGAGCTGGCCCCGCGCGGCCCGGGTCTGCGGGTACGCCGGGTGCGCGCCGAAGTCGCGCGCCAGGTCGGCGGAGGTCTCCAGCGCGGTCAGGTACAGCTCCTCGCTGATCCGGGTGGACAGCTCCCGCGCGGCCGGCGAGTCGAACGGCAGCCGCAGCGCGAAGAAGACGTCCTGGAGCCCCATCAGTCCGAGCCCGACCGGCCGCCAGCGGGGGTTGCTCGCCGCCGCCTGCGCGGTCGGGTAGTAGTTGATGCCGATCACCCGGTCGAGGAAGGTCACCGCGGTCCGCACCGTGACGCGCAGCCGCTCCCAGTCGATGCCGCCGTCGCCGAGGTGGGCCGCGAGGTTCACCGAGCCGAGGTTGCACACGGCGGTCTCGGTGTCGCTGGACACCTCGACGATCTCGGTGCAGAGGTTGGACAGGTGCACCACGTTGCCCGGCTCGGCGGTCTGGTTGCAGAGTCGGTTGGCGGCGTCCTTGAAGGTCATCCACCCGTTGCCGGTCTGGGCGAGGGTCCGCATCATCTTCCCGTACAGCTCCCGCGCCGGGACCTGCCGCACGTGGCGACCCTGCGCCTCGGCCTCCCGGTACGCGGCGTCGAACCGCTCCCCCCACAGGTCGGGCAGCTCGGGCACCTCGTGCGGGTCGAACAGCGACCACATCTCGTCGGCCTCGACCCGGCGCATGAACTCGTCCGGGATCCAGTTGGCCAGGTTGAGGTTGTGGGTGCGCCGGGCGTCCTCACCGGTGTTGTCCCGCAGTTGCAGGAACTCCTCGATGTCCGGGTGCCACGGCTCCAGGTAGACGCAGGCCGCGCCCTTGCGCCGGCCGCCCTGGTTGACCGCGGCGACGCTCGCGTCCAGGGTGCGCAGCCACGGCACGATCCCGTTGGACTGCCCGTTGGTGCCCCGGATCAGCGCGCCCCGGGAGCGGACCCGGGAGTACGCGATGCCGATGCCGCCGGCGAACTTGGACAGGTTGGCGACTTGGGCGTAGCGCTGGTAGATCGAGTCCAGCTCGTCGCGCGGGGAGTCGACCAGGTAGCAGGACGACATCTGGGTGTGCCGGGTTCCGGAGTTGAACAAGGTCGGTGAGCTGGGCAGGTAGGCCAGGCTGGACATCAGCCGGTAGAAGTCGGCCGCCTCGTCCGCCGTCCGGGACAGTCCACAGGCCACCCGCAGCAGCCAGTACTGCGGTGTCTCCAGCACCAGTCGGCTGGTGGGGTGGCGCAGCAGGTAGCGGTCGTACACCGTGCGCAGGCCGAAGTACTCGAACCGACGGTCGCCGTCCGGGTCGACGGCGGCGTCGAGGGTGGTGGCGTGTGCGGCGACGAACGCGGCGGTGTCGTCGCCGATCAGGCCCTCGGCGTGGCCGACCCGGATCGCCGCGCTGAACGAGGTGATGCCCTGTCGACGCACCTCCTTGTCGACGTAGCCGGCCAGCAGCCGCGCGGCGAGGCGCGAGTACTGCGGCTCCTCGCCGATCATCTCGGCCGAGGTCTGGATGGAGAGCCGGTCCAGTTCGGCCGTCGTCGCGCCGTCGTAGAGGCCGCTGATGGTGCGGGTGGCCACCCGCATCGGGTCGACGTCGGTCAGGTCGTCGGCCCACCGCTCGACCGCCCGGACGATCTTGTTCACGTCCACGGGTTCGGTACCGCCGTCGCGCTTGCGGACCTGCATCGGCGTGCGCCGCACTGTCGCGTCGCCGCTGGCCGGGACTACCTCGGTGACTGTCACCACTCGCTCCTCGGAGTTCGAGACCTGGTGGTCCGGACGCGAGGAGACAGACACCGACGGACGCCACGCCAGCCCGGCGTGGGTCAGGGGGCGTCAGCCGTCCCACGCGGCCTCGGACCGCCGCCCACCCGGGTGCGGGTACGCGGCGCGCTGGCAGGTCTTCGGACTCGTGGGCACGACCGGGTTGGCCGGTCTCCTACTGGCCGTCGCTTCCCAGGCCGATCGGTGGCCCAGTGCTGATGACGGCTGTCGTTCCCACTCACCGCTGCGGGACAGTCCCGGATTTCCACCGGGTTCCCTGTTGCCTCGACCGCGCCGGATGAGCGGCCGAACCAGCTGCGCTCGACACCATATATAGGGACACAGTCGTTGTCACACCCCACATGTCGGTCTCGGGCGTGTCGGCGGGCGGCTCGGTGATCACGATCACCAACCCCACCGACTACGCTCGACCCGATCGCCGCGAGACAACCGGGGCGGGCTCTCGCGCGGGCGTGCACGGCCGGTGAGGTGGATCTCGGCAGTGCCGCAAACATCATATGTCTGCGGCTTGGTGGTGATCGACAACGTTGACTGTCCGAAGCAGCCGTCCGTATACTCCCTTTGATCATCTGATCTTTGGTCGAGTCGGGCGAGGAGCGCATGCCGCAGATCACTGCCGTCACCGTCGAAGACGTCCGCTTCCCCACCTCCCTGACCGCTGACGGATCAGACGCCATGAACAAGGACGGCGACTATTCGGCGGCCTACGTCGTCCTGCACACCGACGGCGTCGACGGCACCGGTGCGCCGCTAGCGGGGCACGGCCTGACCTTCACCATCGGTCGCGGCAACGACATCGTCGCGGCGGCGGCGGTCCACCAGGCACAGCTCCTCGTCGGCCTGGACGTGGCCACGATGGCAGCGGACATGGGCGCGGTCTACCGCCTCCTCACCTCCGACTCGCAGCTGCGCTGGCTCGGCCCGGAGAAGGGTGTCGTCCACCTGTCCCTCGCCGCCGTGTTGAACGCGTCGTGGGACCTGGTCGCCCGGCTCGCCGACAAGCCGCTGTGGCGGCTGCTCGTCGAGATGACCCCCGAGCAACTCGTCGACATCGCGGACCTGCGCTACCTGTCCGACGCGCTGACCCGGGACGAGGCACTGGCCATC
Organism: Micromonospora sp. NPDC005220; assembly: GCF_040607895.1. Classification (NCBI taxonomy): domain Bacteria; kingdom Bacillati; phylum Actinomycetota; class Actinomycetes; order Micromonosporales; family Micromonosporaceae; genus Micromonospora; species Micromonospora sp. NPDC005220. The sequence continues at coordinate 22,717 of NZ_JBEXHP010000035.1, read as the reverse complement.
CTGCGGGCCAAGGAAGGCACGAAGGCGGCCCGCCTCGCCGAGCTCGACCGCACCGGCTACCCCGCCTACACCACCTCGGCGGGTTGGCTCGGCTACGGCGACGACAAGCTGCGCCGACTGTGCCAGGAGGCGGTCGACACCGGCTACGGCTACGTCAAGCTCAAGGTGGGCGCCAACCTTGAGGACGACATCCGCCGCTGCGCGATCGCGCGGGAGATCCTCGGGCCGGATCGCAACCTCATGATCGACGCCAACCAGGTGTGGGACGTCGGTCAGGCCATCGAGTGGGTCACCGCCCTCGCCCGGTTCACACCACTGTGGATCGAGGAGCCGACCAGCCCCGACGACATCCTGGGCCACGCGGCCGTGCGCCGTGCCGTCGCTCCGATCGGCGTCGCCACCGGCGAGCACTGCCACAACCGGGTGATGTTCAAGCAGCTGTTCCAAGCCCAGGCCATCGACTTCTGCCAGCTGGACACCGGCAGGTTGGCCAGCATCAACGAGATCGTCGCGGTGCTGCTGCTCGCCGCGAAGTTCGACGTCCCGGTGTGCCCACACGCCGGCGGCGTCGGGCTGTGCGAGATGGTCCAACACGTGTCGGTGCTCGACTACGTCGCGATCTCGGGGGATCTCACCAACCGGGTCACCGAGTTCGTCGACCACCTGCACGAGCACTTCACCGATCCGTGCATCATCCGGGACACCGGCTCGGGCAGCGGTTACGTCCTGCCCAGCCAGCCCGGCTACTCCACCCGGATGCGTCAGGAGTCGGTCGCGCTCTACCGGTTTCCCGACGGCCACTACTGGGCGGCGGCAGACCCGACTACGGTGGCATCTCCGGAGGCGTACGTGATCGCGGGTGGGAAGGCCACCCCCGCCGGCCGCTAGGGGAGTCATGTCTCGCACTGACGAAGTGGTCAACGGCATCAAGCGGATGATCCTCGAAGGGCAGTTCAGGCCGGGAGACCGGCTGCCCATCGAGAAGGACCTCGCCGAGTCGCTCGGCGTCTCGCGGGGCTCGCTGCGCGAGGGCATGTCGGCCCTGTCGATCCTCGGCATCGTCAACATCCGCCAGGGCGACGGCACCTACGTCACCAACCTCGACGCGCCACAGCTGCTGGCCCCGATGGGTTTCGTGGTGGACTTCCAGGGTCAGGGCGACCCACGGCACATCCACACCGTCCGGCGGCTGCTGGAGTGCGAGGCGGCCCGGCTGGCGGCGACCAGGATCACCGACGAGGCCCTGGCCCAGGCGGGTGACCTGCTCGACGAGGCGGCCCGGATGGTCGGCCAGTCACCGCAGGACCACGAGCGGATCATGGAGATCGACATCGCCTTTCACCGGATCATCGCGGTGCACGCCGAGAATCCGGTGCTGGTCGGTCTGATCGAAGCCTTCGCCGGGCGCACCATCCGGGGCCGGCTCTGGCGGAGTCTGCACGAGGAGGGCGCGGACCTGCGTACCCATGACGAACACGTGGCGATCCTGAAGGCCCTCGTGGCGCGCGACCCGGAGCGGGCCCGCACCCGGATGGCCAACCACCTGATCGGCGTGGAGGAGTCGTTGCAGGGGTTGCCCGACGACGGTGACACCAGCACCGAGGCGGCCGGGTCGTGACCGTCGGCCCCTACGACTGCACGTCGAGCAGCCCCTCGTCGTACAACGCCGTCCAGAGCTGATCCGGGACGTCGACGTCAGCTCGGCTCAGGGTCTCGGTGACCTGGGCCTCGTCGCGCATGCCGACCACCGTCGAGACCACGGCCGGGTGACGACGGACGAACGCCAACGCCGCCTGCGGCAGCGTGACGCCGTACGTCTGACACACCCACGCTATCCGGCGGGCCTGGTCGATCACCTCGGCCGGCGCCTGCCGGTAGTCGTAGACGGCGTCGGTCGGCGGCACGTCCCGGGCCAGCAGCCCGGAGTTGTAGACCCCGGCGACCACCACACCGACGTGGCGGGCCTGCGCGACGGGCAGCAGGTCGGTCAACGCGCCCTGCTCCAGCAGGGTGTACCGGCCGGCGCACATCACCACGTCCACGTCGGTCTCCGCCACGAAGCGGGCCAGCATCGCGGACTGGTTCATCCCGGCCCCGACGGCACCGATCACACCCTGCTCCCGCAGCTGCACCAACGCCGGGACCGCCTCGCGGGCGGCCTGCTCCCAATGCTCGTCCGGGTCATGCAGATACACCACGTCGATCCGGTCCAGGCCGGTGCGCCGAAGGCTGGCCTCCAACGAACGGCGTACGCCGTCGCGGCTGAAGTCCCAGACCCGGCGATGATCGGCGGGCACGTCGAACCCCTCCGGATCCCGCCGGTGTGCCGTCTCCGGCGACGGCACCAGCAGCCGGCCGACTTTCGACGACACCACGTACTCGCCGCGCGGGCGGGAGCGCAGGGCCGCGCCCAGCCGCCGTTCGGACAGGCCCAGCCCGTAATGCGGTGCCGTGTCGAAGTATCGGATGCCGCCTGCCCACGCGGTGTCCACCGCGGCGGCGAACTGCTCATCCGACGTCGCCCGGTAGAGATTGCCGCCCTGCGAGGCGCCGAAGCCCAGTGGGCCCAGCCGCAGCCGCGGCTGGGCGGCGTTCAGGGTCACCGGCACCGCCGTCACCGCTCGTCCCGTTCCACGCTGGTGCTGCCGGTCATCGCCGCGACCAGGTCGTCGGTGCTGACCTCGTCGGCGCGAAGTTGGGCCGCCCGTCGGCCGAGGCGCAGCACCTCGACCCGGTCGGCGATCTCGAGCACCTGCGGCATGTTGTGGCTCACCAGCACCACCGACATGCCCGCGTCGCGGGCCCGCCGGACGACGTCGAGCACCCGCCCGGTCTGGACCACGCCCAGCGCTGCGGTGGGCTCGTCGAGGATGACCACGTTGGTCGCCCAGATGATGGCGCGGGCCACCGCCACGCACTGCCGCTGCCCGCCGGACAGCATCGCGATCGGGGTGGTGACCCGGGGGATCCGTACGCCCAGTTCGTCGAGGGCGGCGGCGGCGCCCTGGCGCATGGCGCGCTTGTCCAACAGCCCGAGCCGACCGAGTGGTCCGGAGCGCAGGATCTCCCGGCCGAGATACAGGTTGGCGGCCACGCTGAGGTCGTCGGCGACGGCGAGATCCTGGTAGACGGTCTCCACCCCGGCTCGGCGGGCATCGACCGGAGTGGAGAACTGGACCGGACGCCCGCCGACCCGGATCTCGCCCTCGTCCGGCGGATGCACACCGGACAGCGTCTTGATCAGGGTGCTCTTGCCGGCGCCGTTGTCACCGATCAACGCGACGACCTCACCCCGGCGGACCGTGAAGTCGGCACCGCGCAACGCTTCGACGTGCCCGAACCGCTTGACGATGCCGCGGGCTTCGAGGACCGGCGGCTCCGCGTCGGTGGGTTGCTGATCGCTGTCGGCGGTGGCCGTGGGGATGACGCCCATCACTGCACCGGCGGGTTGGCGCAGCTGGGTTCGAGCACCGCCTTGATCTCCGCCGAGTCGATGTTCTCCTTGGTGACGAACGTGACGCCGGTGTCGGCCGATGCGAGCGGCGCCTTGTCCCGCAGGTGCTTGACCATCTTGTCGACGCCGAAGTAGCCCATCTTGAACGGGTTCTGGACGACCAGGGCCGAGATCTGACCGCTGCGCACCCCGGCGATCTCGTCCGGGGCCGCGTCCCAGCCGATGATGACCACCTTGCCGGACTTGCCGGCCGCCTGGATGGCCTGCGCGGCACCGAGCACGCTCGGCTCGTTGGCCGCGAAGACACCGGCGAGGTTGGGGTTGGCGGTGAGGATGTTCTCGGTGACCCGGCGGGCCTCGTTGACGTCACTGCGGCTCGGCTGCTGGCCGACCAGCTTCAGGTTGGGGTACTGGGCCAGGCCGGCCTTGAAGCCGTCCACCCGCTCGGTGTTGGTCTGCGATCCGGGCTGGAACTCGACCAGCGCCACCTCGTGGTTGCCGGGGCCGAGTTCGGTGGCGAGCAGCTTCGCCGCCTCGGTTGCCGACGCCTTGTTGTCGGTGGCGTAGAGGGGCACACCCGACGGCTGTGGGCTGGTACCAGAGTCGATCATGGCGACCGGGATGTTGGCGCCGAGCGCCTGGTCGGTCGCCGGCGCCAGCGCGCTGGAGTCGGTCGCCGCGTAGACGATGCCGTCGACCTTCTTGGTGACGAAGTTCTGGATCAGGTTGACCTGGCCCTCGACGTCGGTTTCGGTGGTCACCCCGTCCCACTGGACGGTGACGTTCCCGGCGCGCTGCGCGGCGCACTCCGCGCCCGCCTTGACCGTGTTCCAGTAGTCGGCCCCGACCGCCTTGGGTACCACGGCGAGCTTCAGCGGCCCGCTGGCGTCCTTCGTCGCGCCGTCGCCGCCGTCGCGAACCTCGACCCCGCCGCAGGCGCTGAGCAGAGCGGTGGCCGCGGCGGCGGCCAGGATCGCCTGCGCGCGCAGGAGTGGTCCTCGCGTCCGCCGGCTGGTGGTGGTGTACGCCATGGTGTGTGTCCCTCCTCGTTCGGACTCTCGGAATGGCATGTCAACCCCGTGATTCCAGCCGCCGGCGGCGGTACTGGTCGAAGTAGACGGCGGCCCAGATGATCAGGCCGACAATCACCTGCTGGTAGTGGATGCTGATGTCGAGCAGGACGGCGCCGTTGCGTACCAGGGCGATGAGGAACGCGCCGATGATGGTCCCGACGATCCGGCCCTGCCCGCCGAACAGGCTGGCCCCGCCGATGACCGCGGCGGCGATGACGTCGAGCTCCAGCGAGATGCCGTAGTTGGGTTGGCCGGAGTTGACCCGGGACGCGGCGATCATGCCGCCCAGCCCGACCAGCACTCCGGCCAGCACGTACACCCCGGTCAGGTGCCGCCCCACCCGGATGCCGGAGCGGCGGGCCGCCTCCAGATTGGAGCCCATCGCGTAGGTGTACTGACCAAAGCGGGTCTGGGAGAGCAGGAAGGCGACCCCGACGGCGACCAGGACGGTGATCACCACGGCGAACGGAATGCCGATGATCTCTCCGTTGCCGAGCAGTTGGAAGGATCGGGGCAGGCCGTAGACGCCGACCGCGCCGGTGATGATGAAGACGAGGCCGCGGCCCACGGACATCGTCCCCAACGTCGCGATGAACGGCGGAATCCGGGCCACCGTCACCAGCAGCCCGTTCAACAGACCGGCCAGCGCGCCGACGCCGATCGCGACCGCCGTGGCCGCCCACAGTGGAAAGCCGAGGTCCCGCACGACCATCGCGCCCAACACGCCGGCGAGTGCGGCGACCGACCCCACGGACAGGTCGATGCCCTTCGTGATGATCACCATCGTCTGGGCGGTGGCGATGATGGCGATCACCGCCGTCTGGGCCCCGATGTTGAAGAGGTTGTCCGCTGTCAGGAAGTAGGGACTCGCGAAGGTCAGGGCGATGAACAGGACGACCAACGCGGTCGCGGCGGTGAACTCGGAGACGGCGTGGGAGATCCGTTCCCGGAACCAGTCGCTGAGTTCGCCGCGCTGCGTGCCGGCGGTTGCCTCGGCGCTACTCATCGTCGGACCTGACCTCCCCATGCGGGGCGCCGGCTCCCGACGGGGACCCCGCCGACGACCCGGAACGCCTGTGAGCGACCGACCTCGCTCGGCTGGCGGTGCGGTCAGGTACCCGCACCATCCTCGGAGATAGGTCGGATGTTTCCCACGATCAGGCGTTACCTTGCCACGCATTCACGTATGTTGCCAAGGTCTTGCGGCCATGTTTTGTCATCGTTACCTGCCCCGCCGCCGGCATACATCGGACCAAACCCGGATCGACTGCTGCCGTTAGCATGTTATCGATAACACGCTATGTGTTCAGTCAGGAAGCCACTGCCGCGTCAGGACGGGGTCAGCCGGTACACCCGACCGGCGGTCTGGCGCCAGACCGCCGCCCGCTCGTCCTCGGAGAGCGGGTCCAGCAGGTCGCCGAGGACCGTGACCCAGCGGGCGTACGAGGTGGCGAGCAGACACACCGGCCAGTCCGAGCCGAACATCAGCCGATCCGGCCCGAACACGTCCAGGGCGTGCTCGACGGCGGGCCGCAGGTCGGCCGTCGTCCACGGCCCACCGTCCACCTCGGTCACCAGGCCGGAGAGCTTCGCCGTCGTGTTGGGCTCGGCCGCCAGCGCCCGTACGTCGCGGCGCCAGTCACCGAACTCGGGTCGACCGAGCGGAGGCTTGCCGAGGTGGTCGAGGACGAACCGCACCTGCGGCAGGTCGCGGACGAGCCTGGTGGCCGCCGGCAACTGACGATGGCGCACCAGGAGGTCGAAGGCGAGTCCGGCGGCGCCGACCGCGGCGATGCCCCGCCGCACTTCGGGGCGGTCGAGATAGGCCGGGTCGGGCTCGGACTGGACGAGGTGACGGATCCCGACCAGTCGCTCGCCGCCCCGCCCGCTGCGTAGTCGGTCGAGGCGACGGCCGACATCGGCGGCGGTGAGGTCGACCCAGCCGACGACCCCGGCGATGAGCGGGTCGTCGGCGGCGATGCCGAGCAATTCGGGCGTCTCCGACCGGACGGCGACGGACTGCACGACCACGGTCTGGGTGACCCCGGCGGCTCGGGCCGCCGGGGCGAGTTCGACAGGCGTGAAGTCGTCGTCGATCGCGGCCGTGGTGTCTGGGTCGATCCAGGGCTGCGGGTGTCGTGCGCGGACCCAGAGGTGGTGATGCGCGTCGACGATGCCCGGTCGTCGGGCAGCCTCGCCGGTCGTCACCGGACCCGTCCTGGCGCGTTCACGTCCACCCCACACCCCGCCCAGCCACTGGTCGAATCTCTCCGGGTCGGCCCGAAGTCATGGAGCCGATCCGGCAGATTGACCATGTTAGCGGTAACAGGCTGTTCCCGAGTCGCGGAACGTGCGTCATACCCGGCTTCCGCCAGAGTCAGCCTTTGGTCTGACGAATCCACCAGCCCCCACCGCCGGACCGTCGCACTGACCCACCGGCGGCAAGGCGCATTCGGGGCGCGGGCTCCGGGTTGACCGCCTGAGGTGGCACCGATACGGTCGACCCACTATCTGCGGCGACGCGAGGGAAGCCGGTGTGAATCCGGCGCGGTCGCGCCACTGTGAGCGGTTTCCCCACCTCAGGTGGGGGCCGCGAGCCAGGACGCTCGGTCGTCCGCAGCCTTGCGATGGGGACGCGTCATCCCTGGGGAGGTTCGTGTATTCATGTCCAGCTCCGCTTCCAGCCAGCCGGTGGTGCACCCCGTTGGCAGCGTACGTCTGCTGTGGACTGCCCTGGCCACCGTTGTCGCGCTCGCCCTGCTGACGTACCTCGTCGCTTTCGACCAGGGGGCGGTGTCGCGCAGCGGAATGTACCTGCACGAGCTGATGCACGACGGCAGGCACCTGCTGGGCGTCCCGTGCCACTGAACAGCGGCACCGCTCCCCCGTTCGTCGCCGTCCTCGTTCGCGGGCTGCTCGCCGGGCTGCTCGCCGGCCTGCTCGCCGGGGCGTTCGCGTACGTCGCTGGCGAGCCGCAGGTCGAAGCGGCCATCGCGATCGAGGAGGCGGCGACGCACGCCGAGACCGCCGCTGGTGCGCACGATCACGAGGACGCCCTGGTCTCCCGGACGGGTCAGCGCGGCGGCCTGTTCCTGGCCACCGGCCTGTTCGGGGCCGCGATGGGTGGCCTGCTGGCCACCGCGTACGTCCTGCTGGCCCGTCGGCGGCGCGGTGACGACGACGGGCGCTCGGGCCTGCTGCTGGCCGGCGCGGCGCTGCTCGGCGCGGTGATCGTGCCGTTCCTCAAGTACCCGGCGAACCCGCCGGCGGTCGGCGACCCGGCCACCATCAATCAACGGACCGTCACCTACCTGTTGATGGTGGTGCTCGGGCTGGTGGCCGTGTGGGCCGGCTCGCTGGGCTACCGGTCGGTCGGCGCCCAGGCCCCGCCGTGGCTGCGCGCCACCGCGGCCTTGGGCGGATTCCTGCTGGTCACGGCAGTGTCGTACGTGGTGATGCCGTCCTTCCAGGAGGTTCCGGCGGACTTCCCCGCTACCCTGCTGTGGAATTTCCGACTGGCCTCGCTCGGCACCCAGGTCGTGCTCTGGACCGGCATCGGTCTGCTGTTCGCGGCACTGATGCACCAGGAGCGGCGTCGCCGGGCCGGCACCGCACTGCCGAGCACGTGACCGGCGCCAGCCTCCGGCTGGTCGCCCACGGTCACACCGCCGCGCTGCGCCGGGCCCACTTCGGCGGGACGGACGACGGCTTGGACGAGGGTGGCCTACGCGCCGCCCTCGCCCAGGCCGACGCGGGTCCCGACCGGCGTGGGCCCTTTGGCGGGAACGACACCTGCCTGTCCAGCCCGGCGGCAGCGGCCCGACAGACCGCCGACGCCTTCGGCCTGCTGCCGACGATCGAGGCGGCGTTGGCCGACTGCGACTACGGCGACTGGTCCGGACGGTCGCTTGACGAGATCGCCGGCACGCAGCCGCAGGCGCTGCACGACTGGCTGTCCGCACCGGACTGCGCGCCGCACGGCGGTGAATCCGTCACGGCGGTGCGGGATCGGGTCGGACGCTGGCTGGACGCGCAGCACCGAGCCGGTGGACGCGTCATCGCTGTCACCCACCCACTGGTGATCCGGGTAGCCGTGGTGCACGCTCTCGGTCTGCCGCTGGCGACGTACCGGCAGGTGGACGTGGAGCCGTTGGCGATCGTCCGGCTCACCAGCCAGGGCACGCGCTGGCAGCTTCGACTCGGTGCGCCGCGAGCAGGCTGAGGTCGCGTCGACGGTAGGCCATGGCGGACGACGCGAACGGTGGTTCGCGCGACAAGCGCGTGGGGCGGGTCGTGATCACGACCCGCCCCACCCGGCAGCGCTGTTCCCGGCTCGGTGCTAGCCGGTGACGGTGAACGGTCGGGACACCGTCGTCGCCGACGTGGCGCCGTTCAGCGTGACGCTGGTCGCGCCCGCCTTCGCGGCACCCGGGACGCTGACCGTCGCGCCGGAGATGACGCCGTCACCGTTCGCGCGCACGGTGCTGACCGCGAAACCGGTCCCGAAGGCGATGGTGACCGCCTCGTTCGGTGCGAACCCGGAACCGTCGATCATGATCGACGTACCGCGCGGCCCCGCTGTGGTCAGCAGCGCCACCCGTGGCTGGTAGGTCCGCGCCTGCGGTTCCCCGGTCACCTCGACGGTGGCCGTGGCCGGCGTACGCGAGGACGCGCCCGTCGCGGTGACGGCGTACCGGCCGGGTTGCGCGTCGCCGGAGGTCGGCACCGAGGCGCGAACCGTTCCCGTCGCGGAGGCCGCGACCTTCATGGTCCGGCCCGGGTCGGTGCCGACGCTGACGGTCACCTGCTCGCCGGCGGCGAAGCCGCTGCCGTCGACGGTGATCGCGCCACCGGAGCTGACGGTGCCGGACGCGGACAGCGCGATCGCCGGCTGCGATCCGCCCCGGGCCACGGTCACCGTGAAGGACTCCGTGCTGCTCGACAGGGTGTCCCACGCGGTGACGCGCACCGTGTAGGTGCCCTCCCGCGGGTAGGTGTGCTGGCCGCTCATCGCGCCGGACGCGCCGATCGTCACGTCGTCCGGCACCGTGCCGTCACCCCACTGGACCCGGGCCCGGTAGCCCGTCGTACCGGGAACGCCGCCGGTCACGGTGCCGAGGTTCGCCGCGAGGGCCTGCCCGGCGGTGGCCGTCTGATCCTTCGGGGCGACGGTCGCCAGCGCCGGGGCGGGCGTGCCGTCGTTGGCCACGGCGAACACGTGGATCCGGCCCGCCGAGCGGGGGTCGCCGGTCTGCGTGGGCAGGGTCACCGACACCAGCGTCTTACCCGCCGGGATCTGGTACGGGGCGGTGGCGAACAGGAACGGCTGGGCGCCGTCCCGGCTGGTGCCCTGCAACCGGTACGCCGTCCTGGCGACGATGACGTTGCCGTAGGACGGGGTGCCGTTGGCGTTGCCGCCCAGCGTCCAGTCGCTGAACTGGATCGGGATGCTGGCCGTGCTGCCGTCACTGAACGTCGCCGTGCCGGTGGTGCTCTGGTTGCCCTGCGTTCCGGCGCCGATGAACGAGATGCTCTTCGCGTCCTCCGGGAGGTCGAGAACGACAGTCGCCCCGTTGCCGGTGGCGTTGTCCGGCTGCCCGGCCGGGATCACCGGCAGGGTGAACCGCAGCCCGGTCCCGGGAACCTGCTGCGACTGGCCCTGGGTGACACCGCCCGCCGCCAGGGCGGCCCGCGAGTACGCCCACGACTTGGCGTCACAGTCTGCCGCGAGGGCCCCTTCGTCACCGACGCAGACGCTGTCGAACGCGGCGGTGAGACCGGAGGTCGGGGCGTACGCCACATCGACGCCGACCGTCGCGGAGCTCTGGCTTTCGCCGTCGGTCACCGTGACGTTCGCCTGGTGGTAGCCCGGTGTGGCGTAGGTGTGCGACCCATCGATGCGGTAGACGGCCCGCGAGCTCACCGTCACGGTGCCCGCGGTGACCGGCGTGCCGTCACCCCAGTCGATCGTGGCCTGGTAGCCGCCGGCGTCGCCGCCGGTGACGGTGGCCAGCGGCACCGAGACGGGGACGCCGGACGTCGCGTGCACGCCGTCGGCGGCGGTGACAGTGATGTCGCCGCCACCGAGGTCGAGGTCACCCCCGGCGAGCAGCTCGACCTCGGCGAGGTTGGTCTGCGCGGCGCCGACGGTCTTCGTCACGGCGAGGCGGAACTGCGCGAACCGCCCCGGCTTGTCGATCGAGTACGGGCGGGTCTGGTTGCGCCACGGGAAGACCTGGCCGGTGCGGGAGTCCACTGTGGTCCAGGTGAGGCCGTCGTTGGAGCCCTGGAGGCGCCAGTCCGCCGGATCGCCCGCGCCGGCGCCGGACGTCACCGTGTAGTAGGTCGGCTTCTGCTTGCCACCACGGAAGGCCCAGGTGATCTGCGGGGTCGCCGAGGCGAAGGTCAGCTGCGTGGTCGACGAGTCGTCGAACAGCTTCGCCGCGTCCTGACCACCGGTCGCTGTCGCGCTGCCCAGACCGGGGCCGGTGACGTCCTGCAACGGCTTCGGCGCCTGGTCACCCTTGGTCAGCGACGGCGGCGCGTCGTTCTTGCCGCTGCCCCACGACGACGGCTTGGCGCCCATCTGGAAGTCGATGGTGCCGCCCTTGGCCAGCGCCGCCACGTCCAACGACAGACTCCGCTGCTTCTTGCCGTTGACCGTCACGTCCTGCACGTAGACGTTCTCGTTGCTGTTGTTCGGCGCGTTGACGACGATGTCGCCGCTGCTGCGCCGCACGGTCATCCTGGTGAACTGCGGCGAGCCGATCGCCCACTCGGACGACCCGGCCTGCAACGGGTAGATGCCCAGCGAGCTGAGGATGTACCAGGACGACATCTCGCCGTTGTCCTCGTCGCCCAGGTAGCCCTGGCCGATCTCACTGCCGACGTAGAGGCGTCGCAGGATCTCCCGTACCGTCTCCTGGGTCTTGGCGGGTGCGCCGGCGACGTTGTACATGTACGGGATGTGGTGCGACGGCTGGTTGCTCATGCCGAGCTGACCCATCCGGACCGCGCGCGCTTCGAGCATCTCGTGGATGACACCGCCGTATCCACCGGGGCGGTCGGCGTTCTCCGGGGTGCTGAAGAAGGCGTCGAGCTTGTCCCGCAGCGCCTTCTGCCCGCCGTACAGGTTGGCCAGGCCCTGGCCGTCCTGCTGGGCGGTGAAGGCGAAGTTCCACCCGTTGGTCTCGGTGTAGACGCCACCCCAGTCCAGCGGGTCACCGGCGAGGAAGGTGCCGGCGGCGTCGCGGCCCTGGAAGAGCTTCGTCTTCGGGTCGAAGAGGTGGACGTAGTTGCGGGCCCGCTCCAGGAAGTACCGCGACTCTTCCTTGAGCCGGGCGCGCTCCGACTTCGGCGTGGCCGGGTCCTTGGCGAGCGCCGCGCCCATGTTGCCGATGCCGTAGTCGTTGATGTAGCCCTCCAGCGCCCAGGACACCGACTCCCCCGTGGACGTCGGCGTGTAGCCGAGGAACAGGGAGCTTTCGATGCCCTTGCGCCCGACCGCGCTGCGCCCGGACGCGACGGTCGCGTCCTTGACGGCCGCGTCGTACGCCGCGAGCGGGTCGGGCAGCTCGACCCCGGTGAGGTACGCCTGGGCCAGCGCCACGTTCGCGCTGGTGCCGGTCATCAGGTCGGCGTAGCCGGGGGACGACCAGCGGGCGATCCAGCCGCCGTCGCGGTAGTGCTGGACGAACCCGTCGGAGATCTTGGCGGCGACGTCCGGGTAGAGCAGCGCGTAGGCGGGCCAGACGGTGCGGTAGGTGTCCCAGAAGCCGTTGTTGACGTAGATCTGCCCGTCGACGATCTTCGCGCCGGTCTGGGTGGCTGTCGACGCGCCGGCCGGCGCCGAGACCGGGCTGGCGTACTGCCAGCGCGGCGCGGCGGCGGTGCCGGTGTTCTCCGACTGCGAGTTCGGGTAGAGGTTCAGCCGGTACAGGTTGGAGTACATGGTGACCAGCTGCGCCTCGGTGGCGCCGCGCACCTCGACCCGGCCGAGCCGGTCCTTCCACGCGGCCGTCGCGGCGGCGTGGATCTGGTCGAAGCTCTTACCGGTGACCTCCAGATCGAGGTTGCGGCGCGCCTGGTCGACGGAGAGGAACGACGTCGCGAGACGCATCGTCACCTCCCGCGACGCGGAGATGTCGAAGGTGGCCGAGGTCGCGGCGGACGCCGTCGGCGCCCGGTCGAACGCGCCGGCGACGAACATCCGGCTCCGACCGGCGGACAGCCCGCTTCCGTTGTCGACCCACCCGGTGAACGTGCCGTCCGTACCGATGGTGAACGTGCCGTTGTGGAAGACGAGGCTTCCGGTCGGCTGCCCGGTGGGGAAGGTGAACCGCATGATCCCGGCGTGGTCGGTGGGCGACACCTCCGCGACCAGGCCGTTCTGGAGCGTGACCCGGTAGCGGTCCGGCTGTGCCGTCTCGTCGTCGTGGCTGAAGGCGACCGCGCGGCTGGCGGGCTGGCCGGTGAGCGGCCCGCCACCGACGACCGGCATCACCGACATCTGGTTGCGGTCACCCATCCAGGGGCTCGGCTCATGGGAGATCGCGAGGCCCTGCAGCATCGGCAGGTTGGCAGCGTTGTTGACCCGGTGGTACTCGTACTCCCACGAGTTGGAGGTCGCGTCGGTCACCGGGGTGAAGAAGTTGAACCCGTTCGGCACGGCGGTGATCGGCAGGTTGTTGCCGCGCGAGAAGCCGCCCGTCGAGTTGGTGCCCCGTCGGGTGTCGACGTAGTTGGTCAGCTTCGAGCCGTCGATCGTCGCCGGCGTGGCCGTCAGCTCGATGTCGTCGAGCCAACCCTGGAACCGGGTCTCTCCGGTGGCCTGCGGATTGTCGTACGCGAGCAGGATGCGGTCGATCGTCTTGCCGCGCGCGACGGTGCCGAGGTCGGCCTGCACCAGGTTCCACTGGTCGGCGAAGAGCACCTTCGAGGCGCCCTGACCGGCGCCGGTGAGCGGGTAGCCGTGCTGGTCGGTGGGCGAGCGACCACTCAGGTAGCTGCCGTCGGTGAAGTGCAGGTCGACGGCGGCGTAGGTGGACGGGTACCGGCCGTCACCGTTGGTGAACTCGGGAAAGATCTTGTACGACAGTCGGGTCTTCGGCCCGACCGGGATGGTGACGTCGAACAGCTTGTTGGTCGCGTACGACCGGCCGTTGCCCTCGGCGCCGCCGGAGTAGCGCAGCGCGGCAAGTCCGGTGAACCCGACGTCCGGCTTCGTGGTGTAGCCGCCGTTCGGACCGGCGGTCGCCTCGCTGACCATCGGGGTGGCCGGTGGTCGGACGTTTGAGCCGTCGCTGATGTTCCAGTCGGCCAGCTGTACGAGCGAGTCACCGGAGTTCGCTGTGACGTTGAGCCGGTAGAAGCCGTAGGCGGTCGTGTTGGCGAAGTTGTAGATCTTGGTGGCGAAGCGCCCGCTGAACTTCTCGTCGGCGCGCTTGTCCAGGTCGGTCCAGGTGCTGCCGTCGTTCGATCCCTGCACGACGAAGTCCCGGGGGTCGCGGGTCGGTGCGTCGTTGGCAGCGGTCAGCGAGTAGCGCACCACGGTCGCCGGCTTGGCGAGCTGGTAGGTCACCCAGCCGGTGGACGCGAACACCAGCCACTTGGTCGACGGATCGTCGTCAGTGAGGTTCGCGGCGATCTCTCGCGGTGTGTTCTCGCCGCTCGCGGTCACGGCGTCGACCTGCCCGAGCAGGCTACCGGGCAGGGTGGCGACAGTGCCGCTCAGATTGGCCTGGACCGGCTTGCCGTTCGGGCCGACCTCCACCGTGCTGGTGGCCGGTTGCGGGTCGGCGGGCTCGAACGAGGAGGTGAAGTTGCCGGGCGTTGCCGGGGTGGGGGCGGCGCTCGCCACTGGCGCGGCGACGAGCAGGCCCAGCGGTAGCAGGGCGGCTGTCGTCGCCGCGATCAGGCGGGGAGTGAGGGGACGCGCGAGGGGGGTATGCGACATGGGGGACGGAGCCTTTCGCCTCGAACCGGTCGAGTACGTCGAACGTCTGGGCAGAGTGGAGCTGGGCCGGGCCCTGACATCGTTGTCATTGGAGTTCGTGAACAACGAGGATCGGGGCGGTGGACTGTCGCTGATAGTTCCGGGCGCGACACGGCCGTGTCAACGGGTTGATCGCGCGGAAACGGCCGCCGCCCCCTCCGGGAGCGGCGGCCGATGTGCCGGGCCTCGACTCCGTCCGGCGACGAACGCCGAGGCCCGGCCACGGATCAGCAGTACAGGTTGGCTCCGGCGGACACGCCGAGGATGCCGACGAACTGCTGGTACCTGGTGACCCGACTCTGCACCTGGGCGGGGTTTCCGCCGTTGCACTCGATCGAGCCGTTGATGCTGCGGATCGTCTGACCGAACCCGGCGCCGTTGACCATGGCATTGTGGGCGGTCATGGTGCCCGGCCCGTTCTGGGTCATCCAGTACCAGATACCGGTCTTCCAGGCCACCGCGGCGTCGGTCTGCACCAGCCACGGGTTGGTCAGCAGCGGCAGATTGAGGGCGTTACCAGCGGCGTTGTAGTTGAAGTTCCAACTGAGCTGGATCGGCCCCCGCCCGTAGTAGGCGGCCTGCCCGGCGGGGCAGCCGTACGGCTGACCGCTGTCGCAGTAGTGCGGGTAGTTGGCGGTGTTCTGCTCGACGATGTACACCAGCCCGCCGGTCTCGTGGTACACGTTCGCCAGGAAGGCGGCGGCCTCCTGGCGCTGGACCGTGTCGCTGCCGCTGCGCGCGAACGCCGGGTAGGCGCTGAGCGCGGCGACGAGTCCGGAGTACGTGTAGAACGAGTTGCGACCCGGGAACATCTGGTTGAACTGGGCTTCGGTGACCACGAAGCCGCCCGGGTTGGTGGGCGGCGGGGTGGTGGGTGGCTGGCCGCCGCAGGTGTAGGGCTCCCAGTACCAGGTGCTGACGATGGGGTCGTACCCGGGATTGTCGTGCTCGGCGATGTAGTAGAGACCGTTGGTGTACCGCACGATCGCCCCGGCGGCGTACCAGGTGCCGGCGGTCCAGTTCGGGTAGGAGCAGGTCCCGCCGGTGGGCGGCGTGGTGGCCCCTCCGCATGCGCCGAGGTCCTCCCAGACGCCGGTCGTGCCCGGTGGCGCCTCGTTCTGGGTCCACCACTTCGCCCGGTAGTTGCGGCCGTTGTGGGAGACCTGGGCGTCTCCCCAGTAGACGGCCGATGCCTGCCACGATGCTGAACAGGCCGCCGCCGACGCGGCGGTGGCCGGGATGACCGCTACCAGTCCACCGGCGACGATCAGTGCCGCCAGCGCGACCAGCGCGCGCAGTCTCGTCATGTGATCACTCCTTCCTGGAACCTCACTGGCCGAAACCCGAGCCGGAGATCGACCGGAGTGACTGTAACATCTTCTGTTCACAACCTTTACTAATCCGTCGACCTCGGCCGCCGGTGACCCGGTGACCGCCCGCGATACTTCCGATGAATTTCCGGATCATGTTGAACACCGAGGCCGCGAACGGCAGGGACAGATCCCGCCGCAGATCAACTCCGGCGAAGACCCGACTGGCCAGGACAGGTTTCCGCCCCGGACGCCACCCTGCGCTGTTCCGGAGCGGTTCCGGAACTTGTTGACGTGTTCGAATTCTCGCTGTAATACTCCGATCCACTGAGGTCTATGCGACGGCATGCCGCGACCTACCCACCACCACCTGTCCGGACTGCGCCGTCCGCCGTCCGGGTCTGCGAGAAGGGGCACCAGATGAGCAGACTCTTCCCCCGCACGGGCCTGTGGTCGAGGCGGCTGCGCGCGGCGCTCGCCGTCCTCGCCACCGCCGTCGCCATGTGCGGCGTCGTCCTCACGGCCACCTCGACCCCGTCGAGCGCCGCCACCTGCAACGGCTACGTCGGCCTCACCTTCGACGACGGCCCGACCGGCAGCACCAGTGCGCTGCTGAACGTGCTGCGCGCCAACGGCGTCCGGGCCACCATGTTCAACGTCGGGCAGAACGTCCAGAACAACAGGTCGGCCGCGCAGGCCCAGGTGGCTGCCGGCATGTGGGTCGGCAACCACAGTTGGAACCACGCCCACATGACCTCGATGTCCCAGGCCCAGATGCAGTCGGACCTCTCCCAGACCAGCTCGGCGATCCAGTCGGCGACCGGCAGCCGACCGACGCTGTTCCGGCCGCCCTACGGCGAGACCAACTCCACCCTCCAGTCCGTCGCGTCGTCACTCGGCATGCGCCAGATCATCTGGGACGTGGACTCCCAGGACTGGAACGGCGCCAGCGTCAGCCAGATCGTGGCCAACGCGAGCCGGCTCCAGGCCGGTCAGGTCATCCTGATGCACGACGGGATCCAGAACACCCGCGACGCCATCCCCCAGATCATGGCCAACCTGACCAGCCGCAACCTGTGTCCCGGCATGATCTCGTCGTCCACCGGCCGCGCGGTCGCGCCGGACGGCACGACCCCGCCGCCCACCACCACCCCGCCGCCCGCCGGGGGCACCTGCACCGCGACCGCCTCCACCACAAACGTCTGGGGCGACAGGTACAACACGTCGGTGACGGTCAGCGGCGCCAGCACGTGGACGGTGGTCGTGGCCATCACCTCGCCGCAGCGGGTCTCCACCATCTGGAACGGCACCGCCACCTGGGACAGCAGCGGCACCGTCATGACCGTGCGGTCCAACGGCAGCGGCAACACCTTCGGCTTCACCACGATGACCAACGGCAACAGCAGCGCACGCCCACAGATCCGCTCCTGCACCTCGGGCTGACATCGCCCAGGTTGAGACGTGCGCGGTGGGTGCGCCCGGCACCCACCGCGCACCTGCCTGCCCGCCGCACGCGGCCACCAGCCTGCACACGCGCTGGGTTGGCCGGACGCCGGTTCTGTCGGAGGTCGCCGTTAACGTGTGGTCACTGTCGCCGCGCCGGCCGGATCGCGCCGCTCGCTGACCCTCGGAGGCCCCCCATGTCCCAGGAGACGACCTACCTCGAACTGTCCGAAGTGGACGGTGCGCACAAGTTCTACGAGGTCATCGTCGACAACGCCACGCTGACGGTGCGCTACGGCCGGATCGGCGACCAGGGGCAGGTCAAGGCAAGCGCCTACCCGGACAACACCCGGGCCCGGGCCGCCGCGGCGAAGAAGATCGGGGAGAAGATCCGCAAGGGGTACGCGCCGGCGGTCCCCGGCGTCCGTCAGAAGCGCACCGTGTCACGGCGGCAGATCGTGAGCACCCGCTCCACCGCCCACACCGCCCCGGTGCTCTGGCGCTACGACTCCGGCGCCCCCGCCTTCGGCATCTTCGTCGACGGGCAGCACTGCATGGTCGGCAACGAGCACGGTGTCATCACCACCCTCGACCACGACGCCCAGGTGCGCAGCCAGGTCCGCCTCCCCGACGGGGTGAAGTGCATCGTCGCCGACGACGCCTGGATCTACGCAGGCTGCGACGACGGCAACGTCTACGACCTGTCCGGCAAGGTGCCCCGGGTGGCGTACGCGATCGCCCCGGAGATCGACATCTACTGGTTGGACATCCACGACGGCGTCCTCGGCGTCTCCGACGCCGACGGCGGGATCACCGCCGTCGACCACGAGGACGAGTTCCTGTGGCGTCGCCCCGGGCGAGGGCGTTCGGCCTGGATGGTGCGGTGCGACGACGACGCCATCTACCACGGCCACTCGCAGGGCGTGACCGGCTACGAGTGGCGTACCGGCGGCGAACTGTGGCACACCCGGACCGGTTCGGTGCTCTTCGGTTGGCAGGAGCACGGCAGCGTGTTCGCCGGAACGGGCAGCCGCGAGGTGGTGCAGCTGTCCAAGTCGGGTCGACACGAACGCACCTACCACTGCGACGCCCCGGTCTTCTCCTGCGCCACCGCCGAAGGCGGCCGGTACGTCTTCGCCGGCGACAGCCAGTCCTCGATCTACTGCTTCGACGCGGAGGGCACCCGACTGTGGAAGCTCGGCACCGGCTGCGGCTCGGCGTACTCCATGCAGTACCACGACGACCGGCTCTACGTCGTCACCACCGGCGGCCACCTGGCCTGCATCGACGCCAGCGAGCCGGCGATCCGCGCGGCGCAGGCCGGTGACGTGCCGCAGGTCCGTGACATCAAGGCCCCACGGCAGGCGCCCCAGCCGGTGCAACCGACGATCGTCGAGGTGACCAGCGACGCGGGCGCGGGCGTCGTCGTGCAGTGCCTGGACGATCGCGGGCGGTTGCGGGTTCAGGTGCTCTCCGACGGCTACCGGCGCGACTGGTCGGTGCAGTTCCCCAAGGGGATTCGCGAGCCGGGCGCCCGCTATCTGGTGACCGAGGTGCGGGAGTCCAGCCGCGGTGGTTACTACCGCGCGTACGGCGACATTCGCCGTCTGCGCTGACGGCGAGCACACCGCCTCGCCACCGACGGGGCCCGATCGTGTCCGCCGGTGTCGTAGGGTGCCGCCATGGCGCACCCCGTCCGGGCCAACGGCGACGCCAGCAGGGCCTGGTGGGCCACTCCGCCAACCCGGCGGGTGAGCCACCTGCCGGGCGTCGACCCGGAGCTGCTGCGGGTGGCGCTCGACCCGTTACCACCGGCCGCGCCCGCGATCGTGCACTACCGGCCCACGCTGGTGGGTCCGCTCGGTGACCTCGTGGACACCCTGCTCGACCAACTGGACACCGCCGCCCTCGCGATGTTCCCCCGCTGGCTGGCCGGGGCCGACCAGGTCGACAGCGAAGGCGCGCTCGGCGTGGCGGCGGTGCGCGCCCTCGCGGCCCGTGCCGCCGCCCGCTCCCGACACTTCGGCCCGTTCCTGGCCGACCTCGCCGAGCGCGGGCTGCGCGGTCCACGCCGCCTTGCCGGCCGGTCCCGCTTCGCCCCCGGGGTACGCGCCGCCGGGCTCGCCCGGGTGATCGCCGAGGCGTACGACCGGGACAGCTGCGTACTCGTCGTGGCCCTGCCCGACCTGGAGGCGGACGCCGAGCGGACGCTGGTCGCCGCCGCCGAGTGGCTGGTGCGGCACGGCGGCTTCACTGTGTGGTTGGCCGGCAGGCCGCTGCGCCACGCCGACCGGGTGCGGTCGGTGCCGATCGAGGTGCCGGCCCGATTCGCCGGGCTGGTCAGCACTGTCGAACGGGCTCCGGCCGGCGCCGCCGAACCCGGGTCGACGGTGCTGGCCTGGCCGCCGATCGCGGGCGTGCCACGCGGTGACAGCGCCGCCGAGCAGGCGTTGGAGCGCGCGCTCGCGCCGCACGACTGGGCGCGGGGCCGGCGGTGGAACCAGACCTACGAGTGGCACGTCCTGGGCGTGGCGTACCGACTGGATCTGTTTTGGCCCGCAGAGGGTCTTGCGGTCGAGGTGGACGGCCCGGAGCATCGTGGGCGAATCGCTTTCGCCAACGATCGGCGGAGAGACGTGCAGCTGCAACTCCTCGGGCTGGACGTGCTCCGCTTCACCAACGAGCAGGTGCTCACCGACGCGCCGGCGGTGGTCGACGGGATCCGTCGACTGCTGGCCCGGCGGCGCGCGGGTGGCACGTACCCCCACGGAGATGAGACACCATGACGAGCCCGGCGGACGTCCCCCACCTGACGCCGAACCAGATCAACGCCCTCGTGGTGCTGATGGTCGAGGCGCGCCGACTCACCAACGTCGAGCTGCGTGAGCTGGCCGGCTTCACGCTGACCGGCAAGGACAATCGCAAGCTCGTCGACCTCGGTCTGGTCGACACCGACAAGTCCCGCCGGACGTTCGCCCACGAGCTGACCGACGAGGGCTGGCAGGTGGCCCGTCAGCTGCACACCTCCGAGCCGCCCAAGCAGGGTGGCTCGACCACGCGGTCGCTCTTCGTCGTGCTGTCCAACCTGCACCGTTCGCTGGACCGGCTCCGGGTCAGCCACGGCGACTTCTTCAAGCAGACCGAGGAGACCGCCCCGGCGGTCAGCGAGCCATCGCATCAAGCGCCGGCACCGACTGCGGCGACCCCGGCGACGGCAGCCCCGACGGCGACCCCGGCGACGGCACCCGCATCGGCGGCAGCGGTGGAGGCGCTGGTGCGGTCGGCGTACCGCGATCTGGCCACCGCGCCGGGCGCCTGGGTCGGCCTCGCCGACGTCCGGGACCGGCTCGCCGACACCGACCGGGCTTCCCTGGACGCGGCGTTGCGGGCGATGGTCGGCCGGGAGGACGTCCGCATCATCCCGGTGGCGAACACCAAGTCCCTGACCGCACGGGACCGGGCCGCGGCCGTCCGCATCGGGAACGAGGACAACCACGCCCTGGCGATCGGCCCGGCATGATCTCGGACGACCAGCGGGCCGCCCTGGAAGCGGTGAGCCTCAACCCGGCGGTCACCCCGGACGATGTCTGGCGACCCAGCCCGCACAATGTGCCGGAGCTGCACGAGAAGGTGGCCGCGGAGATCCTGCGCGGGGTGGCGCGGGCCCGCACCGACGACACCAGCATGCCGCTCGGGGTGGCCATGCAGGGCCGCGCGGGGGCCGGCAAGACGCACCTGCTCGGGGCGGTCCGCGAACGGATCCAGCGCGACGGCGGCTACTTCTTCCTGGTCGACATGGTCAGCGGCAAGACGTTCTGGGAGAGCGTGGCGCTGGCCCTGGTGGAGGGGATGGGCCGCCCCCACGTCGGCTGGGGCACCCAGTTGAAGACCTTCCTGCGTCGACTCACCCCGCAGTTGGGCCTGCCGACGGAGGTCCGCGACGCGGTCGCCGGAGCCCGGCCGGTGACCCGCGCGCAGCTCGACACCTTCATCTGGGCGCTGCGCGAGCGCGACCGGGAGGTCGGGCGGGACGCCCAGGACACCGCCCGGGCGCTCGTCCTGCACGGCGCGATCGACTTTGAGGCACAGGACGTCGGTTACGCCCACCTGATCTCCGAACCGGGTGACCCGGCGGCGCGGGCGGCGTGGGGGTTGAGCGCCGCGATTCGCACCCCGCAGCAGGTCGTGCAGGACATCTCCCGGCTGATGGCCCTGACCCTGGACCCGACGGTCATCGCCGTGGACCAGCTCGACACGCTGTTCGCCCAGACCAGCACCTCGCTGCTCAACCATCATCAGGGGCTGGAGGACGCCCAGGCCAAGGTGCTCGGCCCGATCGCCGACGGCCTGCTCAAGCTCCGCGACATCACCCGCCGCACCCTGGTCGTCGTCTCGTGCCTGCCGGACACCTGGGTGCTGATGACCCGCACCGCGCCCACCCCGGTCGGCGACCGGTTCCGTACGGCGACCCTGCCGGACCGGATCCCCACCCCGGAGATCGGGCGGGCGATCGTGGCGAAGCGCCTCGCCGCCGCGTACGCGGGTATGTACTTCGGGCCACCGCACCCCACCTGGCCGATCGCCCCCGCCGCCTTCGCTGACGCCCCCACCCTGACGCCCCGCGCCCTGCTCCGCCGGGTGGACCGCCACATCGCCTGGTGCCGGGACCGCGACGAGGTGGTCGAGCTGGACCGGCTCATCGACGGCACCGAATCGACGTCGACGGTGAGCACCGTCCGTGCCGCTTCCGGCGACCCGACGACGGACGAGCGCCGCCTGCACGAGTTGGACGCACGGTTCGCCGAGCTGGTCGAGGCAGCGGACGTGTCGGCCGCCGTCGACCCGGCGGGCGAGGACGAGCACATGCCGCAACTGCTCGCCGCCGGCCTGGCCGCCTGGATCGCCGAACAGGCGCCGACCGGCGCCACCTACAAGTACGATCCGCCGCCCGGGCGCAAACCGGCGCTGCACGGGCGGCTGATCGAGGTGCTCGACGAGGCCACCGAGAACGAGGCGCACTGGTGCTTCCGAGCCATCGCGCACCCCAACGCCATCGCCGTCACCGCCCGGGTCAAGGCCGCGTGCACCCTCGCCGGGCTGGATCGGGACCTGCCCCAACGGCGGCTGATACTGCTGCGCAACGGTCCGTGGCCGACCGGGAAGCGTACGACCGAGGTGTTGACCGGCTTCGACGCGGCCGGCGGCCTGCGGTGCGCCGTGTCGGAGGCGGACCTGCGGGTCTTCGCGGCGCTGCGGGCGATGGCGACCGAGCCGTCGACGGCCCTGCAGGAGTGGCTGGTGGCCCGTCGACCGGCCAGCGGCACCGAGCTGTTCCGCGCGGTCCTGCCCGGGCCCGACGGGACGCGCGGCGGCACCCCGCCGACGACCCCCGACGGCGGCGACGCACCGACAGCGCCCGACGGCGGCGTCCCACCGGCAGCGC